>JBAZGP010000436.1:0-3425 GCA_041652835.1 Lutibacter sp.
ACCTACAACAAACAAACACTAAACAAACTGGAAACCAGCGTTCTTGAATACCATACAAGAGCCATAGCTACAGAAAAAGGATTGCAGATTTTAGAAGAACAAATAGAAAAAAACGCCATTTAAGAATGAAAAAAATAATAATTACAGGTATTGTAATACTCTTTAGTTTTCATGTAAATGCACAGGAAAGCATTACATTATCGCTAAAGCAAGCCATTGATTACGCATTAAAAAACAGTTATGCAACCTTAAACGCAAATAGAGATGTTGAAATTGCGGAAAAGAAAAAATGGGAAACCACCACCATTGGACTGCCAGAAATTAGTGCAAAAGTAGATTATCAAAACTGGATTAAGCAACAAGTTTCCTTAATTCCAGCGGAATTTCTTGGCGGTAATCCGGGCGAATTTGATGAAGTTACATTTGGAACAAAACACAATATGAATGCAACGGCAACTTTAAGCCAGTTAATTTTCGACGGTTCTTATTTGGTGGGTTTGCAATCGGCAAAGACCTATTTAAAAATTTCAGAAAATGCAAAAGAGAAAACTGAACTCGGCATTAGAGAAGCGGTTATAAACGCCTACGGAAATGTGCTTTTGAGTGAAGAAAGCATTTTAATATTAGAAAAAAACATCATAACTTTAGAAAAAAATCTGGAAGAAACCAACCAAATTTTTTTAAACGGCTTTATTGAAGAAGAAAGTGTGGAACAACTTAAAATTACCTTGTCATCGGTTAAAAGCCAACTTTCCAAAACCAAAAATTTAAATCTGATTGCCTACAAAATGCTAAACATTACTTTGGGATTGGATATCAACTCTTCTGTAAAATTGACAGATTCCTTAGACAATCTTGCCAAAGAAAATATCAATTTAGAATTACTTTCCTCCGATTTGACTATTGAAAATCACATCGATTTTAAAATTGCAAAAAATACAGAAAGAGCCAATGAACTTTTGGTGAAACTGGAACAAAGCAAAGCATTGCCCACCTTAAAAAGTTTTGTAAACTTTGGATATTCCGGTTATAGTCAGGATTTTGATTTTATGAAAAAAGAGCAAAAATGGTTCGACACCTCTTTGTTGGGCGTTAGTTTAGACATTCCAATATTCAGCAGCCTTGCACGAAGTTCAAGAACACAACAAGCCAAAATTGAACTGGAAAAAGCAAAAACTGACCTTACCGAAACAGAACAAAAATTATCGTTGTCATTGGCTTCTGCCAAAACAAATTACAATTTTAGTATTGAAGAATATGAAACCTCAAAACAAAATTTGTCTTTGGCTGAACGCATTGAAAACAAACAACAAATCAAATTTTTTGAAGGAATTTCAACAAGTTTTGAATTGTTAGAAGCACAAAGGCAATTGTACACAATGCAACAAAATTATTTACAGGCTATGCTAAATGTTATCGCCAATAAAGCAGCTTTAGACAATGCCTTAAACATACCAATCAACAAATAGAAAATGAATACCATGAAAAAAATAACACTCCTTTTTATTGCTGCAACACTTGCAATATCTTGTGCTAAAGAAGTAAAAAACCCTTCCTTGGAAGAATTAAAGACAAAAAGAACAAACCTAACAACGAAAATAGACAGTTTAAACACTGTATTAAAATTGGTAGAAGAAGAAATCTTAAAATCAGATCCGGACAAAAATATTCAAGCAGTTACCGTTCTTCCTGTAAAGAATGGAATTTTTAAACACTTTCTTGAAATTCAAGGCGTGGCAAAAGCCAATAAAAATATTGAAATAAGTCCAGAATTAGGCGGAACTGTAACTGCTATTTTGGTTAAAGAAGGTCAAAAAGTTCAAGCCGGCCAACTTTTAATACAATTGGACGATGCTTCAATAAGAAATAGTATTCATGAACTGAATACCCAATTAAGCTTGGCTAAGACAACTTTTGAACGCCAAAAAAGGCTTTGGGAGCAAAAAATTGGTTCAGAAATGCAATACCTTCAATTAAAAACACAAAAGGAAAGTTTAGAAGATAATTTATCTTCTTTAAGAACCCAAGCTAAGAAAATGAAAATTATCGCACCTTTTAGCGGAACTGTTGATGAAATTTTCCCAAGATTGGGAGAACTGACAAGTCCACAAATGCCTGCGGTAAGATTATTAAATTTAGATAATGTATATGTTGAAGCAGAAGTCACTGAAACATATTTACCAATAATTAAAGCGGGAACCGAAACTATTGTTCATTTTACCTCCATAAATAAAGAAATAAATTCAAAAATATCGCAGGTAGGAAATTATATAAATCCGGCAAACCGAAGTTTTAAAATTAGAATTAACCTTGATAATAAAGACCAAGGCATTAAACCAAATTTATTGGCCGATATTAAAATAATGGATTTTGAAACCACGGGAATTATAATTCCTGCAACATTGGTGCAACAAGATCAAAATGGCAATAATTATGTGTTTACCATTGTTACTCAAAATAATCAGAAAAAAGTGGTTAAAAATACAATTGTCTTTGATAAGGAATACAATAATGAAATTTACATAAGTTCAGGATTAACAACAAATGATACGTTGGTAAATGTAGGTTCGAGATTTGTAAAAGACGGAGACTTCATTAAAATAAGCAAAAATTAATTCTGCCACACGCCTATAAAAGCAATAAAATGAGTAAAGTATTAAAAGAATTTAAGCTTTCAACATGGTCAATTAACAATAAAATGACTGTGTTTGTGATTATTGGAATGATTTTTTTGGCAGGGATTTTTTCTTATCAAAGTATGCCAAGAGAAGCTTTTCCCGAAATTGTTCTCCCCGAAATATTTGTGACAACCGTATATCCGGGAAACTCAGCCATAGATATTGAAAAATTAATTACGCGGCCATTAGAAAAAGAAATAAATGGAATTTCTGGCGTTGATGAAATCACTTCCACCTCTATAGAAGGGTTTTCATCCATAAAAGTAACTTTTGATTTTAGCGTTACCCCTGCTGAGGCATTGCAAAAAGTAAAAGATAAAGTTGATATCGCAAAATCTGACAAAGATTTTCCAAAAGATTTACCTTCTGATCCTAATGTAAAAGAATTAAACATTGCTGAATTAATGCCCATTATGAACATTAATTTATCGGGCGACTTTTCTATGGATGAACTTAAGGAATACGGCGAATATTTAGAAGATGAAATTGAAAAAGTTCCTGAAATTTCAAAAGTTGATATTCGAGGAATTCAGGACAAAGAAATGGAAATCAGTATTGATTTATACAAAATGGAGATTTCCAAAATCAGTTTTTATGATATTGCTGAAGTCATTCAAAATGAAAATATGACTATCTCAGGTGGCGATTTATTAGAAAATGGTTTGAGAAGAAATGTTCGTGTTTTAGGAGAATTTAAATCGGCAAAGGAAATTGCAGACATTATTATAAAACAGGAAAATGAAAACA
>JBAZGP010000437.1:0-3422 GCA_041652835.1 Lutibacter sp.
ATAACTTGGATGGTTTACCGGCTATCATTACCTTATTCAAAAATTAAAAGAATACCGTACTATTCGGCTTGTTCCGGGTTTGCGGTATTGTTTTTTTTAATGGCTTTAAAATGGCCATTAACTTACAATAATTATTTAAATTCTATGGGAAAAATGGAATCAGTCATTCCGTTTTGCGCTATTTTAATCGGAGGTATTATTTATTATTTGATCTATGAAAGACCTAAAAGATTTTGGTAAACAGGCACTTTACGCCCTGATAGTTGTCCTCGTGACAATGCTTGTTACCGGGGTGTTCGCAAAAAACGACAAGATAAAAAATGCCGCTACAAAACAGGAGTTAAACATGGTTGAAGAGCGTTCATATAGATATACCGATGATATTATGACAACTCATGAAAAAAAAGAGATAGTGAGGGACGCAGCCATTGATGCTCAATATAATCAAATTCAAAGTGATTTGACATTGATAAAAAAGTATTTAATTGAAAAAAAATGATATGGAAATAACGTATAAACGTTCCGGGATCGGAACAACAGCCGCTGCCGGATGCCTTTATTTTGATGATAAATTCGTTGGGTTTATTGTTGAAAATCTGGAAAAAATGATTGCGGCTGGTAAATACAAGTTAACAATACAAAAAGAACTTACACCTTTAACGCAAACACATTTAAACAATAAAAATTATTCCGGATGGTTTAAACGGCATATTGAAGTAATCGGGGTTACTGGTCGATCGGGCCTATATTTTCATATCGGAAATTATGGAAAAGATAGCAAGGGTTGCCAGTTGCCGAATACGACCTTAAATGAACTGAACAACGATATTATAGGTTCTGGGTCAACGATTGCAACTAAATACTTTTATTCAGTTGTTATGCCTATTTTAGAAGCCGGAAAAGAAGAAGTTTGGTACAATATAAAAGATAATGTATGAAAAACAAAGCTATTTCTTTTACTTATGCGATAGGAGTTGACTCATTAGGACAACAAATTACAATTACTCATTATTTAACAGAGATAAAATGACGGCATTTTTAAGCGGTATAATTATAGGGGTGATAGTCGGGGTGCTATTAGGGGCTTTTGGCTCAAAAATAGGCAACATAACCGATAGCGTGACAAACATTACTGGGGGAAAGCAAGTAATAAAAGATAGCCCGGGGGCCATAATCTCGTCTAAAATTGCGCAGACAGAAAAAACTGAAAAAAAACATAGGTTAAAAAACTTTATCAATAAATTTAAAATAAATAAAAATGAAAAAATTGATTAATTGGCTGCTATTCGTGGCCGTGGCTTTCTTTATTATGTCCGCTAATGCTTTTGGGCAGGACACTGCAACCGTTGCGCAATCATCAGCATCTATTTTTGATGTTGCGCTTGGTTTTTTGACAGATAACTGGGCTTTAGTCAGCGGTATATTATGTTATTTGCTTTACCGTATTATACCTACCAACCGGGCGGATGTTGTCATACAGGTATAAAATTGGATTGTCAGTTTGATACCAGATAATAAAAAAGGTGGTGGAAAATATAAGATCAAAACAGAATAATTACTATATTTGATTGTTTTTTCATAAGGTTTAGGTTTTTAGTTTGATTTAGCCCCAGCGTAATTTGCTGGGGTTTTTTATTCAGATAATTTGATTAAATTTGTCTAAGAATAGTACCGTCCACGCCTCTCGACGATGTCTGTACTATAAAATACCCCCCTTAGTTGAGAAATACTAAGGCTGACCCCTCAATTGCAGAGGGGTTTTTTATTCATATAATTTGATTATATTTGCATGACAGTACCCGTTTTGCTTCCCGTCAGATCAGCTTGTGGGTCTTTATTTTTAACAATACACCTTCCATGCCTCTCTATGATGCACACTTGGAGGGTTTTTTCAATAGTTAAAAATAGTTACCGCCCACGCCTCTCAACGATGCGCACCCGGGGCGGTCTTTTATTTGCACACCTTCAAAAT
Source organism: Lutibacter sp. (assembly GCA_041652835.1). Lineage (GTDB taxonomy): Bacteria > Bacteroidota > Bacteroidia > Flavobacteriales > Flavobacteriaceae > Lutibacter. The sequence continues at coordinate 1,973 of JBAZGP010000437.1, forward strand.
CTAATCTCTGGATAAAAACATGTTCAACAACATATAAAATATGGTTAAAATAGGACCTTAAATATGGTTAAAATAGTACCTTATTCAAAAATAATAACTACATTTACATATCAAATCAAACTAAAAAAATAGAAAACATGACAACTGAACTCCTTTATAACGCAATAACAAAAGAAAACCAAGACTGCAGAAACTCTTATTATGCTATATATAATGACGTTACCTTATTAAGAGTGAGCAATCATTTACCAAGGGTTTCAAATATAGAAGAAAGCGAAGAAATAAAAAACGTTGTTTTGGTTATCGTATCTGACAAAATAACTGAAAGTGAAATTGAATCGTTTATAACATTTGAAATGGGTAATTATAATGTTGAATATTACCTTATTTCAGAAAAAGAAGGGTATTCAGAGTTAGATGTAAGAGATATAAAAAATAGTATTAATTGCTTTTAACAAACCTTAAAAAATGTACACAAAAGCAGAAATAATAGAAATGATCTGGAGGCAATTTCCAATTTATTTGACTGAAAAATACATGGACAAATTGATTAAAGCAAGCGACGAAGAATTGAACGAATCAATGATTAAAGCTTGTGGGGCCCGCCTTGAAAAATTTAACAGTAAATTCATTTTAAAATATAATTAAATGGAAGCAGAAAAATTAATCAAATTTCTCGAAACAGGTCGGGGCAAAATTATTACAAAAAAAATATTATGCCGCGAATCGGGAATTGACAAACAAATTTTCACTCGACTAAAATCTGGTCGAGAAATTAATGCAGAACAATTAATTGCGGTCGAAGATACATTTAAATTATTGATAAGGGATTTATCAAAATTGGTTAGTGAACCGGGTGTTACTGGCTTGTTTCTGCACTATGATAATGGCGTTATGGTAAACATTCAGGATTTGTCTAAACCTGAATACGAAAAATTCATTGAACAAATGAATTCTTTAAGAATGGCGTATATAACTTTGGTTAGTCGTCCATAAATTATGGATAACGTTGGAGACATAAAACTTAAATAAAATGTTACAAAGAAATCACAAAGCAAAAAGACTTGATACAGGTCGTTGGATTGAAGGGTTTTACTCTTCTTGGACGGATGTTAAAGGGAATGGCAATTATCAAATACGTTCTACAAATGGTTATCAAAACGATGTAGATTTTACGACTGCATCACAATCAATTGGATTATTAGATATTGAAGAAAATCGAATTTATGAAAATGATATTGTTGAATTTGTCTATTGTCCGCAATCTTTGAAACAAAAAATCATTGGTCAAATTGCCCGAGACCAATGGGGTCATCCTGTTATTGCGGACGGTAAAGCATTGTATCATATCGAAAATGCTACAAAGGGGAAAATAATTGGTAATATTTTCGATAATCCTGAATTATTGCAGACTGTCTTTTAAGCTGTTTGCTAACGTTGGTGCTATGTT
>JBAZGP010000438.1:0-3417 GCA_041652835.1 Lutibacter sp.
TATGTTTTCATATTTTTGATTTTTTAATAGTAACTTCCTAAAAATGGTTTACCCAATTCCAATCTCTGTAAAATAGTTACTTCATCTGTAAAATGAAATTCATCTTCACGAACAACTATTTTATTTATTCGCATTAAACCAATTTTCTTTTCCCTACCAGAAACATCATGATTTAATCCATACATGGCAGTAACATGACCGTATTTTCTCTTATCCTCATTAAAGTTCTTTAAACCCAAACGGTCTTGGGAATAACTATCTGAATCAGATTGAGTTGGGGTAACAACACAACAATCGTATTCCTGTGACATTCCCCTCAACTTTTTCCAAATATCATTTTGTTGGTGACGAAACTCACCATGTATTTCAGGTATAAGTAAATCGGCATAATCAATAAGAATTAAATCCGGAATAAAATCTTCTTCAACTTTCCACTTTTTTAATATACTTTTAATTTCGGAAACTTTTAATGAACCGTTTACATGGGTTGACACTTTGATATGTCTACCGGTAGAAATAAAGAATTTATAAATAGCTTTCTTTGCAACTTTTTGGGTTAGAGTTTGTTTTACATCAATTCGTTTTACCCAAACCGTACCCAATTTACATTTTTCCCATTCCAAACAATTATAACAGGGTTTGTATTTTGAGTTATCTTTGTATGCTTCAATAAGTTTTTCAAATGTAATGGTTTTACGCAATTCGGTTTCATCTTCATTAAAAATACCAAAATCACATTCCCTTATTTCTTTTGTGCAAGTATCAGTTTGATTTTTTATACAATCCTGAACTGGTACATATCTTAAACCAAGATACTTTTCTGAATGAGGTCTTTTTGTTAGGTATGTACAAATACGCATTAATAACTGATTCTCGGTCATATCACCGGCTTGAAAAATAGCGACACGCTTTTTTTGTAAATATGCACGCATCATTAATTCAATAAGGAGAAATGTTTTTCCTCGCTTTTCAGGGGCCAGTATGCCTATAAAACTTCCACGTACAAATTGCTCATTCCAAAAATTACCCAAAGCACCCGGAAAAGTAATTACACTCTGATAAACGGTGTCAAAAGCACTATCAATTTTTTGTAAAACTTCTGGTAAACTTAAATCAATTTCATCATGCTCTCTTTCAGTTATAATTTTAAAATTTTGTGCTTCTGAAATTGCCTCTTTAATATTGTTTTTATCATGCAATACCCGTAACCGTTCAATATGAAGTGCAACGGTACGTTCCATGAAATAAGACCTTGTTTGTTCAAGTATGTAAACAATATTTATTTCACCACGTTCATATTCTTCTGATAAACCGGGCAAAATATCTTCCTCAATTTCTTTAGCTAATTTTTTGTCAAGTCCCTTTTTAAGCTTTTCAATATATATTATTTCAATATCCTGCATTGGGGCTTTCAAATACTTATCAAAATATTCCCAACACCACCCGGAAATCATTCTTGCAGTATGGCTTTCAATAAAGTCATAATTCCACTCTGACTTTATTTGCCGTAGATACTCCGTTTGGGTAATGAGGCTTATTATGATTTTGCGTTCAATCATAAAATAATGGTAATAAATTTAAAGTTCTTTCATATACCATTCTAATAGCATCCCTATATTTAACACCATTATTTTCAGTATTTATAATAGTATTATATCTATTAGGTTCTTTTTTTTGTAATCTATAAAACCTTGTTGGATCAAATTGACAACCAAACCCACAATAAGCACACCCTGTAGAAGATTCTGTTTCATAAATTTTACTCACAGGTAAAGCATTCTCTTTTATAAATCTTAAAATTTCCTCTCTTGACCATAAAGACAAAGGAAAACAAGTATTGTTTCTCTCATTAATACAACCTTGTTTTTGATAAGAAGTTTTTCGTAATCTACTATCTACTACTTTTGTACCAATAAAATTTCCATTGTTTACATAAGGCAACATTGGTTTCTTTTTTAAATAATAACAGCATTTATCAGTAATATTAAACGGAGCTTTTATTAAAAACTCCCATTTATTTGCTAAAGCATAAAGACTTTTTTCTTTTTTACGTAAAGAATAATTCAACCTTGTTTTTTCATTAAATTTAGTTGGGTGTTGCATATATGAAATCATGTGAGCAACCTCTTTAGATATTAGTGGGAATCCATATTGTTGTAAAACTTCTATAAATGTTATTTTTGGTTTAACTATTTCAACATTTTCCTTCTGTTTTACAAATTTAATAATTTCAGTAAATTCATTAGTGGTATTACAAAATACAGCTTTTTGATTTTTTGAAATTATTCTAACTAAATATAACATAACAGTTGAATCCAAACCACCACTAAAAGAAATAATACTCTCTGGATATTGTGCAAGGAAATTTTCTATAACATATAAACTATGATCAATTTTTTGTTCAAAAGACCAACCCATTCTTTTGGTTAATTCAATATCAGAAATTATTTTTGTAGTATTGTTTGACATAATCATTTCCAGGTACGTTTCTTTTCCTCAATAATACACATTGCATTAATACGACTGGTAATACGCTGATCATTCATACGTTTTTCAAGTTCCTGTAAACAATAATTACTGGTGATTATTGTTTTCTTCATATATTCGTACCTGTGATTGATAAGATAATAAAGTGTATCCATTACCCATTCCGTAGGACGGCATGAAAGAAAATCATCAATTACCAATAGATTAACGTTTAAGTATCGTTTTAAAACTTCACTTTCACGTTTTTCCATATTATTAAAAGTCTCTTTTATTTCTGCAAATAACTCCGGAAATGATACAAAATAAACAGAATGGCTTTCACCTCTTAGGTAACAATTTTTCATTTCCTGCAACATCATAAATGCTGCACGTATGGTTTTACCAGTTGAAACAGAGCCATAAATAAAGGTACTTTCAACTTCACCATACAAATCATCGGGAAATGGTAGGTTCTTTAGTTGGGTCTGAATACGTGGAGTAAACCTTTTTAAGCATTCATCAAACCAAACTTCATTGAATTGTTGTTCTGTTCTCATACAATTTTAGCTTTTTTATATTCAATTTCAGAGGGGCCTATGTACCCGGTTTTTAATTCTGTTTTATAATTAAAACTTTTCATTTCTACCGGGTCATCTAACCACCTTTGTTGATTTAACCATGTAGTCGGGTGTGGAATGTAGGTTTTATCTTTCCACCGGTCAGTTTTAATTTGCTGTTCTATGGCAATCTTAATTTCTTCAAAAGTTGGGGGTTCAATATTTTTCCGGGTGCAAATTTTATTCCATGCGGAAAGGGCTTTTCCTTTATCAGCTTTTTTTGGATAGATTTGCCAAAAATCATCAAATAGTTTGGTAGTTATTTTATTTTTTGCTCGAATATATTGTTGCTTTTTAGCAACTTTGTTTTTATTAATTTTGTTATTATTTATTG
>JBAZGP010000439.1:0-3416 GCA_041652835.1 Lutibacter sp.
TCAAGAACGGTAGTTCCCAAAATACCATTATTTCCATCTATGCCCTGCCACTCTGTTGTCCATCCTCCTGCCTGACGGCCCAAATTATCCGCCGATGAACCCGCGACTATAATTTTATTCAACGATTTAGACAACGGCAATGCAAAATCTTTATTTTTAAGCAATACTTGAGATTTACGAACCGCTTCCCTAGCTAACTCACGATGTTCGCTGCTATTTATGATAGATAATCCCGCTGGATTTGCTTGGGGTCGGTCAAATAACCCTGTTTCAAATTTTACTGTTAAAATTCTTTTTACTGCGTCATCCAATCTATCTTTTGATATATCTTCATTTGCCAACGCTTTTTGCATATTAGACATAAAATCTTTATATTCAAATGGAGTCATCACCATATCCACGCCTGCGTTAATGGAATTTACTAACGATTCATATCTGGTTGAAGAAACTTGATATACACCATACCAGTCAGAAACAATGAATCCAGAAAAACCAAGTTCTTTTTTTAATACATCTGTTAAAAGATATTTATTGCTGGTATTCATTTTGCCATTCCATGTAGCAGTACTCACCATGACTGCTTGCGCTCCACTAATTACCGCTTGTTGAAAAGGAACTAAATGTATCTGGCGTAATGATTTTTCATCCAAAGGAATATTTCCCTCTTCTATCTTGAAATCTTTATTGCGGGCAGTTCCATATTCCATTGACCCACCTCCAATAAAATGTTTAGCAGTAGCCAACACATCAAAATAATTTTCTGAAGAGCCTTGTGTCCCCTGCAAATATGCAACCCCTAATTTTGCGACATTTTTAGTGTCTGATCCAAATGTCTCATAGGTTTTACCCCATCGTATGTCTTCTGCAACATCAAGATTAGGAGAAAAACTCCAATAAATTCCAGTGGCAGTCATCTCTTGCGCGGTTGCAGATGCTACACGTCTTACTAAATCAGCATCATAACTTGCTCCCAAACCAATAGCATGAGGAAAAACAGTAGCCCCTAATACATTGGCGTGTCCATGGACAGCATCAACTCCATACAACAAGGGTATCTTCAGACAGGTATTTTTAGCTGCGTCCTGAAAACTATTTATCATCTGAAGCCATGCTAATGGAGTTTCTTGTTCTGGACCTGCTCCTCCTCCGCTTAATAGCGCCCCCAAATTATACTTAGTAATTTCATTGAGATCGTGAATGCTATTTTTTTCAATCAATGCCATTTGACCAATTTTTTCCCATTCTGTCATTCTGCTCATTAGGTCGTTTACTCTTTCCTCTACAGATAAATTTTGGTTCAAATACGGCGCGTTTTCTTGCCTACATCTTTCAGACGAAATATCATTAAACGGCGTTATATTTTTATTCACAAAAAAACCTATTGTCAAAAATAAAATAAAAACGACCGCTAAAACAGACCAAAAAATTACTTTTTTATATTTTTTAATATAATTAAAAACACTTTGCATTATATTTTGATTGATTATTTATCCTACCAAAAAACCCTTGCCCTGTCGAATGACGGGGACCCAATTAAAAGCAGTTTTAGGTCGTCTTATTCTTTATCGGTAAATATCACTAAACGTTCAGAATAAGTTTTAGAGATTTCGTTCCAAACCCCTTCGCAGGTAATAAGGTTAAGATGCGCCTTCCTGTCACTTGAACTAAATATGTCCGAAGCATCCTCATTTTGGCCATATCTTATAATTTTACGCACTACAAAAGCAATTATATCTCCCCTTTCATTTTTAACATATATTTTATCATCCTTCCTTAACTTATTTAAATCATCAAATACCGACCCTTCTCCGGTTTTCCAAAAACCATAATGACCGGCTACAATCGCAGTGCCATTGTCTCCTGGACGGGGTCCAAATTTAAACCAACCAACATCTTTCGGCCCGGCAGGCGATTCCATTTCTCCATTTTTATTAACGCCCACAGAGATTATCGCCGCATCAACACTAATCTTGGGAATAATAAGACGAACCGGAAGCCCCGCGGCGTATGAGTCTTTTTTTGCATAATAATAGCTATAAACACTGCCGGGCAAATAAAAAGTCAAAAAGAAAATAGCTATTAAGGAGAACGCAATTCCCGCAACGCCAATAATGGATAACAACCGTTTAGATGATGTTTTTGACTGCATATGAAGTTAAAACCAATGCAAACACTCCAGCCAATATGGCAATCCCCCATAAAATATTTTTATCTTTAGGAGCAAAACCTGTGTTCGGCAATGATGGCGTAGCATAAGTAGTAGCAACAACGACAGTAGCTATAGCAAAATCTTTTGCCGTCAAACCATTTGCATAACCGCTCGCGGTGGCAGTATTTGTCGTGGTTTCGACGAGATTTGTCTGACAAGTGTATATCCATGTTTCAGTTATATCAAGCTTTAAGTCGCCGTTTGTGTCGCCGGAAATATATCTTACAGGAGTACATTTATCATCAGTCAGAATAACATTGCTTAACGCAACTGACCCCGGATTAGTTAGCTTTTCAGTATACACTACCATTCCACCAGCAGATAAAGATAGCGGGTTTGGAATTTTTGTTACATGTATTAATGGCGGAACCACTGGCAAACCAACAACAACTGTGGCATTTGCAATATCAGTTGCGCTGATGCCATTAGCCCATCCGGTTGCAGTGACGGTATTTGTGTGGGTCGCCGAAAGCGTTTTAAAACAATCGTACGTCCATGTTTCAGTTATATCAAGCTTTGAGTCGCCGTTTGTGTCGCCGGAAACAAAAATTATCGGACTACAAGTATCATCAACCATTGTTATATTAGAAACCGGGACTGTGCCAACATTACGAAGAGTATAGGTGTACGTAACTGGACCAGGACCAGCCGATAGAGCCAAAGGACTGGGTATTTTTACTACGTCAATAAGGGGCGGCACGGGCGCGCTATAATTACTTCCACCGCCAGATAAAGGTGTTATATAAGTATTCTGAATAGTACATATCGCGCTATCCCCGGAGGCGAGTGTAATTGAAGCACCAGTAGTAACTACTGCTCCGGGATTCTTTGTACAGCTCCATACTCCTGCAGTATAAATAGCTTGTGTTGTTTCTGAAAGAATATATGTACCAGCACTAACAGTTGCATTGGTAACAGCTGCTGCCCCGCTATTACCCGTGATAGTGGTTGGACCGGTAGCGGTTAATGGAAAATCTGCAAAGATTAGAGGTCCGCCTACGATACTTTTAACCAAGGTGAGAACTGGCGTGCTGTCAACTGTGGCTGTACACGTGCCAGAAGAAGTTCCGCCGCTAATTCCTGTGCAAGTCCATGATACCGAACTTCCGGCAGCCGGAAAGGTTGGGCTTACAACCGGAGATGTTCCGGCAGAACAAAAAGTATCCGAGCCAAAACTAATAGCAGTATAAGGATATGTTTTTACAGC
>JBAZGP010000440.1:0-3398 GCA_041652835.1 Lutibacter sp.
CTAACGTAAAATTGATGAAAACTTTTGAGAAATGACAAAATTCGACTTCAAGCCTATTGCATACTTTTTTAAAAACGGAACATGGCTTACTGAGGAAGAATGCAAACTTACCCAGAAGCAATTAGAAAGAAGAAAGATTAAGATGTGGAACAGATTATTAAAAAATAGCAGAGTTATAGAATTTGTCTATAAAAAATCAGATTTACCATGAACCACCCCAACCTCACCGGACTATCAATAACAAAAGCGAAACAGGCAGCTTTACTTGACATAACAAAGGAGTATAAGCGAAACTATGTCAGTATAGAATCTATCGTATTAAAATCACTTACATTCAATTTTGAGTATATACCAATTATTAATTTAAACCAATAACCAAATGAACCTACAACAACTCTTTCAAGCCAATGATGCAATAATTCAATGCTTCGGGCAAAACAACAATCTGTCAGTAGAAACAGTAAACATCATCATCGAAAATTTACAGTTAATACAAGTTAAAATTGCAGAAATTCAGAAAAAAATATCTGTCATTCCTGATTATGACAAATTAACGGCAGCACTAAATAAGATGCACGCTACATTCGTAGATAAACATCAGATTAAAACGCAAAACATCCCTGACACTCACATCAACGGATATAACGTGAGAAAAAATCAAACTTTTAATGAGTTTGGTGATGTAAAAAATGCAATGATGGAAATAGAAAGCCAACAATACGAAATTAACTTTAAAATAATTACCGACTTAACAGGATGCACGCTAATTTCAAGATTGCAGTTTGTTTATTTATTTGTAAAACAGGAAACCATAGAACAAATCAAAGACACAAAACCAATTAAAAGCCATTTAAAAGTAGTAAACTAATTGTTTCACAAAAGGGATTGTCTTGCAAAAGGTAATCCCTTTTTTAAAACCCCAAAGCATGATACCAAAACACAAACTCGTATTTGAGATACAAAAACTTCGATCCGAGAATAGTGAAATAAAGGAAAAACATTACCTTGCTGTGCAAACACTTGAGATAGTATCAAACGAACTTGATTGCTTAGTTAAGCCGATTATTAAGCACGTCATTAGTGATGTTTTGAAGAAGTTGAGATAACAAACGAACACCCATTTTAAATTAAACTTAAAATAAAATGAAAAAAGACTGGACAGGAAATAGCAAATCAGTATTCACACCGTTAGCATCTTCACAACACAGTGAAGGAGAAAGACAAATTAATGATTACTACGCAACCGAACCGAGAGCCGCTGAATTGCTTTTAGAATTAGAAACATTTTCACAAAATATTTGGGAGTGTGCCTGCGGTGAAGGTCATTTATCTAAAGTGTTTGTAAACAAAGGATTTAATGTAAAAAGCACCGATTTAATAAACAGAGGTTATGGAGATCCTAATATTGATTTTCTTTCAATAGATAATCAAAAATTTGAAGGTGATATCATTACAAACCCTCCTTTTATTTATGCCAAAGAATTTATAATAAAAGCCCTTGAAATAATACCAACAGGATATCATGTTGCTATGTTTTTAAAAGTTCAATTTATGGAAGGAAAAGGAAGAAAAGATCTTTTTATAAATTTTCCGCCAAAAAGAATATGGATCTCATCATCTCGAATAAATTGTGCAAAGAATGGAGATTTTAAAGGATTAAGAACATCTGGCGGATCTGCCGTTGCTTATGCTTGGTATATTTGGGAAAAAGGTTACAAAGGTGAAACGATCTTAAAATGGTTTAATTGATAATTATGAACAAACAAAACTATTATAAATGACCCCCGAATCCCCCGAATCCAAAGCATTCAGACTAAGTCTGAAAGAGAAAAAGCCACTTACCGAAGCACAACAAAAATAAAAACTATGGAATTTAGAGACTACCAAATAGAAATATCAGAGAAAGCAGTAAAAACACTTACTGACTTAAAAATTGTCTATTTAGCGATGGAAGTAAGAACAGGTAAGACCCTTACAGCCTTACAAACAGCACAATTATACGGAGCTAAAAAAGTACTTTTCTTAACAAAATTAAAAGCTATTTCAGAAATTCAGAAAGATTTTGACCTACTTAAACCTAATTTTCAAATTCAAATTATAAACAACGAATCACTTCATAAAATTACTGATACTGATTTTGATTTACTTATTTCTGATGAACATCACCGTTGTGTTTTAGGAAATACTTTGTTAAATAATGTTAAAATAAAAGACATAGAAGTTGGAAGTTTGCAAAAAAGTTTTAACTTTGTAAAAAATAATTATGAATATAAAAAGGTATTGAAAGTTCATAAAAATAAATTGTCTGAAAATTTAATAAAAATAAAATGTAATGGAAAAGAAATCATATGTACCGAAAGTCACAAAATTTATACAAAAAGAGGATGGGTTTCAGCACGAAATATCTTATCCTCTGATGAATTGCAAGTGGTGTAATAAGGAACTTTCAAAAGTTCAGGTTTACGCATATTTAAGGGGAAGCACAAAAGGGACAGCCTGTTCGTCTTATTGCTCACAAAAGATTAAAATATATGGCAATAAAGAAAATGAGTTAAAAAAAGACTTAAAAATATGTTCAGTATGCGGGAAAGAGTATTATTCTAAAATAAGAAAAAGAAAGGTATGTGGTATTGATTGTCAGGCAGTTTTATCGTCAAGGCGCATGAAAATAACCAATCCTATGTTTATAAAAAAGAATAGAGAAAAAGCAAGTAGCTCACAAATAAGAGTTGGAAACAAACCAAGCATATTAGGAGGTAACGGGAGGGGCGCAACAATACAACAATTAATTCTTTATAATGAGTTAATAAAATATAACGACAGTTTTCAAATGGAGTTTATTGAAAAAACAAATGATTACAAAAAATCATATAATGTGCCTACACACTTTAAAATTGATATAGGTTCAAAAGAACTTATGATAGCAATAGAAATAGATGGTTCATCACATAATTCATTAAAAGTAAAAGAATGCGACAAAAGAAAAGAAATAGTATTAGGTTTGCTAAAGTGGAAAGTATTGAGATTTACAAATTCACAGATAGAGAAAGAATTAAAGAGTTGTGTCCAGACGGTTTTGTCTATGATTTAGAAATTCAAGATAATCATAATTACCTTGCTGAAAACATATTAGTGCATAACTGTTCTGCTTTTGCCAAGCCAAACAAAAGCACAAAAGAAATTAAAGCACGCTTCGGACACATGCCTATGATTTTTTTAAGTGGAACGCCATTTACAGAAAGCATATCACAGCTTTATCACAGTTTTTGGGTGAGTAATTACAGTCCATTTTCACATTGTAAAAACTTCTATATTTGGTTTAAGGTTATGGGTTGTGTATTTACGGAATTTGAAACAGGTGGAGCATGGAAAACACCTAATTATTCGAACTCTAAAGA
>JBAZGP010000441.1:0-3386 GCA_041652835.1 Lutibacter sp.
GTGAAATAGATTGGGTTTTTAAATTGGGATAGATTTTTTCGGAATTATGGTCTATCTCTTAAATTTAACCAAAAGGCTTGTTGGAAAGAAGGATTTTGGATTGCAAGTGTTCCTAGTAAAAATTTTAACAATGTAAGTCATGCTATTATTATGAAAGACCAAGAAGTATATTTTGACCCTAGTTTAAAAGAGACTTACACTGTTGGAGAAAATTTATTGGGAAAAGAATTAGTTCAGGGTGGATGGTCGTTAGAAGTAACCAATTTACAAAAAGTATATAAATTAAAAGATTACAAAGGATAGTTTAATGAAAAAAATTGGATTTATTATTACTACTTTCGAAAGACCCGAACTACTTAAAAAATGTCTTCTTTCTTTAAAAAAGAACCTTCTTCCTAATTTTGAAATTATAGTGATTGACCAAAGTAGCGAAGAAACAAAAATGGCAAACCATGAATGGATTGTTACATACTTTCCAGAAGTATTTTACTACGATATGCCTTTTAATTCGGGGCTGAGTTGGGCAAGAAATGATGGAGTGAAATATGCCGATTATTTAGACTGTGACTATGTGTTTATTGCTTCAGATAGCTTTTTGTTTAATGAATCAATTCAAAAAATTAACGAAATTGCTAATATATTGGAAAGCACAGATTGTTCATTCTGTGGTTTTGAACTACTTCCGACTACTGCTAATTGTGGGTGGGAAGGAAAGTTAAGCATTATTCCGGGTGAAAGTTTTGAATTGGATTTTGCGGATAAAACAGAGCCTCATAATAAGTTAATGGGACTTGCTCGACCTTCAAAAGAAATGCAAAATGAAGATGGTTCCCCCGCATTAGTAGGAGATGTTATTCCTGTTTGGAATGTGGACATATGTAGAAACGTGTTTTTAGCAAAAACCGAAATGTTAAAGACTGTGCCTTGGGATGAAAATTTAAAACTTTGTTTTGAACAAAACACCCCTATAATAATTAAAGATAAAACTAATAAAATTCAAATTATACCTATTAAATATTTATTTTATCCTTCTATTCAATCAAATATTTATTATGGTTATAAATACGGACAAACTAAAATTTGGACAAAAAATGGTTGGAAAAAAATCATATGTATTTCGAGAAAAAAAACTAAAGAACAAATATATGAAATTCGAACAGAAAGGTCATTAATTAAATTAACAGAAAATCATCCTATAATAATTAATAATAAAAAAATTAAAGCAAAAGATTTAAGCATTGGCGATATTATTGAAAATTGTGAATTTCCTAAATTATCCAATAAATTGAATATAGACATTGATTGGGCATGGATGTTGGGATTTTTTTTGGCAGAAGGGACATGTTTAAGTGGTATAAAAAAACAAAAACGTGTAGAATTTACGAATCAAAACAAAAATTTTTTGAAAAAATGCGAATATATTTTTAATAAAATAGGCATTAAATGTAAGTGGTATATTAATAAAACCAGAAAAGATAAATGCTATTTTTTAAGAATTTTTCATCCAAAATTATTATCAGATTATTTTTCTTATTTTTATAAAAATAATGAAAAGATAATTCCTTATTTTGTTTATGATTTTGACCAAAATGCTAGAAAAGCATTTTTAAAAGGTTTTTTTGATGGTGATGGAACAAAATTCCCCAAAAAACCTGTTATTTTAAGTCAAAAATCTCCAAGTATTATGAATGGGATAATTTGGCTAACTTCAGACCTTTATAAAAATTACTACATTAATAATCAAAAAAATAAATATGGTGAATGGCTAAAGTTACATTTAAAAGAATATAAAACTAAACTGTTATCTAATAAAATTTTAAACATTAAAACCTATTTAACTAAAGAACTTGTTTATGATTTGGAATGTGAGGGGCATAAGTTTATTGCCGGAGTAGGTAATATTAATGTTCACAACTGTGAACATGAGGATGAATTCATTCGTATTAAACAGGCAGGATATAAAGGATTGTGGACAAATTATATTGTTGTCGAAAAAATGACAGACAGGCCCACAGAGTATGCTGAATTAAGAAAACAAAATTGGAATAAATGTCAGAAGTTACTTTTAAAAAAATGGGGGCTGAGAACTTGGATTCGTTATGTTCATTTAAACGAAGTTAAGGATTACTATGTCAAATTACAACAGAATCCTACAAACTAAATGTCATCATTTTAATTTTAAACCTATTATTTATATTAACGCAGATATGTATATTTTTTATTGTCCAGATTGTCACCAATTTATTTTAAGATATTTTAACGATGAATAAAAAAATATTTTGGATATACGCTTTAAGCTCAGCTGTTTATTTTGGACAGGGGATAGAAGGACTACCATTTTTATCTTTTTTCTTTTATTTAAAAGAAACTTTACATCTGGACGAATCCAGAATTATGTTTCTTTCTTCTTGGGTTACTTTAGCTTGGCTAGTCAAACCTTTATTTGGTTATTTAATTGACTCTAGTTATTATTCTAAAAAAGTTTGGATTCTTGGTTCTTTAATTGGAAGTCTGCTTTTTGCATTGGTTTTAGGATTAATAGCATATCTACCTTTAGTTTGGTTAATTATTTTTATGGGATTAGCCAATGCTAATGCCGCCACAAGAGATGTTGCTGTTGATGGATTAATGAGTTGTGAAGGTAAAAAAGCCAAAATAACTGGCAAAATTCAAAGTCTTCAGTGGAGTTTTTTAACTTTCGCTTCTATTTTAACCGGATTCTTAGGTGGTTATGTTGCAGAGCATTGGAAGTATCAAATAGGCTATTTAATTCTTATCCCGATTTATTTAATAATAATTGCGATAGTGGCCCAATATAAAGCCCAAAAAGTTGTCAGAAAAAGTAGTATCTATTTACTCCAAACTTTAAAAGAATTGTTTACAGATAAACGCCTACTTTTAGTGTGTTTGTTTATATTTCTCTATAAATTTTCCCCGGCATTTGGCACTCCTCTTACATTTATAATGCGAGATAATTTTCATTGGACAAAACAGTGGTTGGGCATTTTAGATACTATGGGCGCAGGAATTGGATTGATTGGAGCTTTTCTTTATTTTCATTACAGCAAGAGATTAAATTTGCATAAATGGCTAATATCATCTGTTTTTATTGGGGCTGTTACAACTCTATGCTATCTTTATTTCACAAAAACTTCGGCTGTAGTTTATACAATCGTCTTTAGTGTTGTGGGAATGTTTATCAATCTATTAGTCTTAGATTTTATGTCTCAGAACACTCAAAAAGGAAAAGAATCAACTTCTTTCGCTTTATTGTGTTCGGTCTCTAATTTAGCGGCTACATGTAATGGTTTTGCTGGTTCGTTTTTATTTCCAATAATAGGATTACAATGGCTTATTGTCATAAGTGCTGTTATGTCTTTTTTATG
>JBAZGP010000442.1:0-3383 GCA_041652835.1 Lutibacter sp.
TCAAACTTCAATAAAAGTTGAACCAACAACTGCTGAAGTAACTGAAATAGAAAAGGAAAATATAGAAGATTTGACCTTTACTTTTAAGCGGTTTAAAAGAATACTACGGTATTTATTGAAGCATAACCACAACATTATTTTACCGGCTAATTCTGGATTACAACAAATAGTTGATGCCTTTAATAAATTACCGAAAACAGTGTAGTACTTTTATATAGTTCGTTTTAAAGCCTCATCAGATTTTTAATTTGGTGGGGCTTTTAAGTTTATAAAATAGGGCTTGACAAATAGTGTACATTATGATATATTTATATTGTAAATGATAGTATACATGAGAGGTATTAATGGTCACGATAATTAGAAAGAATTTAGTTACCATACGGTTTAATAAAAAAGAGGCTGATGAAATATTTGACAGGGCTTGCACCAAAGGAAAAACTGTTGGACAATATGTGAAATGGTTTATGAAACAAAGTTTATCTGATAAAACTTATAATAAATCAATAGAGGTAAAACTAAAAGATGAATAGTACTGAAAAAATTGCACAGGCTTGGATAGCTAAAAGAGAACATTTAAATAAAGAGGACGTTATATTTAGGCCAAATGTTTCACCTGATTTTGTAACATTAACTGGCATCGGATATGAAGTGAAAAGTCCTAAATTTAAAAATATAACAATGACGAAACATCAATGGGAGAGTCTATTACATTTTAATTCATGTTATTTATTAATCTACAAAAGTTCATTTGAACCAGAATATATAATCAAAGCAAAAGATATTTTAATTGGTGGATATTCGGTAGATGGATATAGTATTAAAATTAAAAATAATAATGTAGCGCCTACTCGCCATATGAATTATAAAAACAGTATTAATCCAAAAAATAAAATTGAACGTAACAATCGAATTAGTGCATATAAACTCCAACATCCAACCATGAGCTACGCTAATATAGGTAGAGTTTTCCGGCATATCGTTAATGGAAAATCTGTGCCATTAAATGCCAGTGTTATTTATCGAATTATTAATCGAAAAGAGAAGATGCAAAATGAGTAATGAACCAATTTTACTTCGTATAAAAAATGAGGCAACTTTAGCAGAACGAAAACGTATCTTAGACATACTTGAAAACTTTAAAGATGATAAAGGATTTCATCAACCTTTATGGGAAAACGAATCAATGAATTGCTATTGGTTAAGTGATTCAACTATGAAAAAGATTTTAGAGGGAGAATAAATGGGAAACGTATTAAAAATTAGTGCAATAAACTCTGATAAAGGTTATTATATCTCTGATTGTTTTGATGATCGTTGGCATCAGACTGAATTAGACCACAAATTATTTGATGGTGTAAAATGCGAACCAACTTTCCATCCATCATGGCGATTTATAAAAACTTTACCACAAAAAGTTTCTCATTTTGAACGCCAGCCTAATATTAATTATCGTTTTATTTTAAAAGACGACTCACTAAATAATAAATTACCTTTAGAATTAAAACGTGAAGATGCCGGAGAATTTGTAAAGAATTGTGAGGATAATTTAACCTTTATATGGAAAGATGAATACGCCATGTATCGTTCGCTTTATGAAGAAGTTTCAGACCCACAACCTGAAAAAGAAGTTGAAGATGCTTTTGAATTTAATGTGCTATTCTCAGTTCGAGAAATAAAACCACCGCCTGATTTTAAATACGATATTATCCCTCATTGGAATACGAAACAATTCACCACGCTTGATAAAACATCAATTATACATCAACAGTTAGATAAAATTATATTCCCTGACTTGCTTTTACATGAAACACCTTGTATGCTTTCATCCGAGGATGTTTTTAAAATTATACGAAAATTTGTGCAGGATAACATTGACCCACGAGTGGCGAAAATCACGAGCAACTATGAGTTCCATTTTGCCGTAGCCAAACGTATACCAATAACCAAACCTTACGAAACAAAAAGTAGTTATAAACCACGTTATAAAAGAAAAACAGAGGTTAGATATCAAACTATTTCAGAAAAAGATCACGAGATTTTAAACATAGTTTACAAAGGACAACAATCATATGGTAATTCAACTGTTGTTCAACCATTAATCGCAAATAATGAAAACGAATTAAAAGAAAAACTTGACGATTATCTTAAAAATTTAATATCCTTAATCAATGAACCTGTAAAAGAATGCCCGACTTGTTTGGGTGTTGGCGTAATTTTTGATGCAAATAAAGTTAATAATAAAATCAACGAGAGGTATTAAAAATGTGTAAATGTTTAGACAAATTAGTTAAACTTGGTTGTGTAAGTTTGGTAGAATGTAAAGGTAGCAACGACTCGATTTACAGTGATTTTTTCTTGCACGGTACGAAAAATGGTAAAGTATTATCCGGTTGTGAAAAAATAAGTTATTGCCCAACCTGTGGACTTTTAACTCCGACACGTTATGAAATGCTCAAAGACGCTATAAAAACTGGCACTGATTTAACGCCAAATGATTATGAACACATAAAAAAGTACGAGTTCATAAACGACATAAGGAGAAAATAATGCTAACAAAGTCGCAAGTTAAAAACCTTGAGAAAAAATATGGCAAGCATAATTTTTGTTATGAATGTGGCAACCCGAACTTAATTCAATGTGAACCATTCAATAGCGAACTAAAGGAATGCCCTAAGTGTGGCAGTTCGGATATGGATGAATAAAAAGGATGGAAAATATGAAAAGAAAAAGGGAATTATCCCATCTCTACATGTACCAAAATGGCACCACTACAGGTTGTGGTGGTGTCGCATGATTAGCACCTTAATAAAAAGACTATCCTATTATACTTCTTTTTGTGCTAGAATATTGGCACAAAGTAAGTATAAGGATAATGAAATATGGAAGAACAAGGGAAAAATTGGTTTGACCGATACATGGAAAAACACATATTTGAACGATTACAAAATAAGAATCGTCTCTATATTAGGTCTTCAACAGCAAGTAAATGGGGTTTTGTCGGACTATTTAGTACGATATTTATGTCCATTATTGCAATCGCTATTGCATTGGCAGCGTTATATTTTACTGATGAGGAGAACTGTATAATGCAAGGCGTAGCAATATTCGCATTGGTTATCGGAATTTTAGGATTATTAGGGCTTGCTGTATTATCTTGTATAGCAATTTACTTTATGCGTAATCAAATAACTGAAGACCCAATATCGATAGAACTAAAGGGGATAAAAGGAGAATTACATGATGGATTTCAAACGATAAATTCAACATTGCAGGATACTAATATAAAAATTGATGAATTAAAAACTGAATTAAAAAAGGATATAAGTGATTTAAGAGAAGATATTAAGGATAGTAGAAGAATGGGTAGTCCGTAGGAGTATAAT
>JBAZGP010000443.1:0-3376 GCA_041652835.1 Lutibacter sp.
CCCTAAGCGAAGCCGAAGTGAAAGTATAGTTACAATCAAGCCCCCTTTCCTTGGGAAAGGGCTGGGGATAGGAAAAAGAACAAACAAACAACTTTACAATATTGGAATTAAATTCCTAAATTGTATATATTTGCAACATGATAAAAAGAGAAGCCGAAAAAGTAATTCTATCTTTAGCTACACAATTTAAAGTTGTTGCGGTTATTGGTCCTAGACAATCGGGTAAAACAACATTAGTGCGGTATATCTTTAAAAACAAGCCCTATGTAAATTTTGAAAATCCGGATATTCGACTTTTTGCTATGGACGATCCCAGAGGCTTCTTATCAAACTATCCAGATGGTGCCGTATTTGATGAAGTACAGCGAGTACCAGAAATATTCTCTTATTTACAACAAATTATAGACGAATCTTCCAACAATGGCTTATTCATTATTACAGGATCAAATAATTTTTTATTGCAAGAAACAATTTCACAAAGTTTAGCGGGTAGAGTTGGCTATCTTAAATTATTGCCCTTAACGTTAAATGAAATAAAAGATAAAGAAAGTTCAGCAAGTCAACTTATTTTTAAAGGTTTTTATCCTTCATTATTTAATAACACCATTGAAAGTTCCCTTTGGTATTCCAATTATATAAGAACCTATATCGAGCGGGATGTTCGATTGATAAAAAATATTTCTAATTTAGTTACTTTCGAAAGGTTTTTACGCCTGTGTGCTGGTAGAATAGGACAACTTTTAAATATGAATAGTCTTGCCATTGAAACAGGCGTTGATAATAAAACGATTGGTGCATGGATTGGTGTTTTAGAAACAAGTTTTGTATTGTTTAGATTACAACCCTATCATAAAAATTTTAACAAGCGAATTGTTAAAATGCCTAAAATATATTTCTATGATACCGGTTTAGCAGCTACATTATTAGGAATACAAAATAGCAATCAATTGGATTTGCATCCTTTTAAGGGAGCGCTTTTTGAAAATATGATTATTGTAGATATGCTTAAAACCCGATTTAATAAAGCAAAAACAAATAATCTTTATTTTTGGAGAGATAATATAGGAAATGAAATCGATTTGTTATTGGATAAACGCCTAACCATTACGCCAATAGAGATTAAATCTGGGCAAACTGTTACAAGCGATTATTTCAAAGGAATAAAATATTGGAACAAATTAACCAAAAAAGAGGGAGGTTATGTAGTGTATGGTGGTGCTATGGCACAAAAAAGGAGTAATGAAATAGCCGTTGTACCCTATTATGAAATTCACAGTATTAAGAATGAGGAGTGAGAAGTGAAAGTTAAATATTAAAAGTACAAAGTTAAAAGTAGGGTTGAAGTGAAAGTATAGTTATGATAGGAAAAACCTGAAACCAACCAACAATCCAAAATACATTTCAACACCCAAACTCATTTATTTACCATAAATTTGCGTCCAGTTTAAATGAGGATGAATCCAATTATGGGAGTCAGCACGGCGAAGCCATGGGAAAAGGTGAAATTACATTAAAAGTAAAAGCTAAAATTAATTATATTTACACGTTAAAAATAACACAGAAGCAAATGAAATACTGGATACTAACACTAATAATGGTTATTGCAGTTTTTAATACACAGCAAATAGCAGCACAGGGAATTTCAGAAAGCCAATTGTCAAAGGTTGATGTTGACAGCCTTTCTGATGAGCAAATTTCAACGTATTGGGAAAAAGCTAAGGCAGAAGGATATACCATAGACCAATTAGAGGTTATTGCGGTATCTAAAGGGATGCCTGCAAGTCAGTTTTCAAAATTGAGACAACGAATTGCAGCGTTGAAGTATTCGAACAAAAAAGCAGAAAGTTCAATCGAAGAAGATACAAATACGGAAGAAATATCACCACTTGAAAAATTTGGATTGGAAGGAAAAGCACCCGAAAAGGATAAGAAAAACCTCTTATTCGGATACGACTTTTTCAACAAC
Source organism: Lutibacter sp. (assembly GCA_041652835.1). Lineage (GTDB taxonomy): Bacteria > Bacteroidota > Bacteroidia > Flavobacteriales > Flavobacteriaceae > Lutibacter. The sequence goes on from JBAZGP010000443.1 coordinate 1,967, forward strand.
CCAAATATTTCATTTACCCCAAATTTAAACTTGGCAACACCGGCTACTTACCAGTTAGGTCCGGGAGATGAATTGTTGATTGATATTTGGGGAGCAGCTGAAAATAATTATCGAAAAAAAGTGGATAGAGAGGGTGCAATTCGCATCGAAAATATCGGACCTATTTATGTAAGTGGTTTATCCATGGACAACGCAAAAGAGAAAATCATTTCTTATTTAAAGAAAATATACAGCGGTATTGGGGCATCAGGCTCCAGTTACAGTAAGGTATATGCTGATGTGTCTTTGGTTGGAGTCAGAACTGTACATGTAAATATTATTGGGGAAGTAAAAGTTCCGGGTACCTATTCCTTAAGTGCGCTTTCCACGGTTTTAAACGCTTTATATGCCGCAGGAGGGCCAACTGAAAAAGGAACATTCAGAACAATAAAAGTAATACGGGCTGGGCAGGAACTTGGTGAATTTGATATTTACAACTATTTAATCAACGGATCAGAAGAAGGCAATGTTATGTTGCGTGATCAGGATATTATTATTGTAAAACCTTATGGAAGTAAAATTGAAGTTACGGGAAATGTAAAACGTCCAGGTTTATATGAATTAAAGCAAGGAGAAACCATTAATGATTTAATTGGTTTCTTTAGCGGATTTACCTCAGATGCATATCAGGAACGCCTGTTAATAGAACGCGTAAACGGCAAACAAAAGGAAGTGAGTGAAATTGTATTAAAGGAACAAGCTGACTTTATACTGAGAGACGGCGACAAACTGACCGTTGGTGAAATTATCGATCGTGTTGAAAACAGGGTTTCTATTGAAGGTGCCGTTTACAGACCGGGAACTTATGAACTTACAAAAGGGCTTAGTTTAGCTGGGTTGTTGGAAAAGGCTTCCGGAATAAAGGAAGATGCGTTTTTAAACAGGGGAGTCATCTACAGAACAATCGATGGGGTAAAACAAGAAATTTTGTCGTTTTCCATCAATGAAATTTTGAATAAGGATGCAGATATTGCCTTAAAAAGAGAGGACAGGGTACTTATTTTCAGCAAACAGGGTTTAAAAGAAAAGCAGTCGGTTTCCATTGATGGAGCGGTCAATAATCCGCAAACAATTGTATTTATTGAAAATATGCGTGTGGAAGATTTAATCGCTGTTTCGGGAGGATTTAGCGAAGGCGCAGATGCAACGGTTATTGATATCTCCAGAAGATCAGCTGGTGGCGATTTTAAAACAATGAGTAAAAACATTAAACAATCCAGCTCAAATAATCTCTTGATAGAGGGGAATAGTGATTTTTTCCTAGAACCTTTTGACAGGGTTTCAGTACGGTATCTAAAAGGGTACACCACTCAAAAAAATGTAAGTATTGAAGGCGAAGTATCCTATCCCGGAGATTATACAATTATTGAT
>JBAZGP010000444.1:0-3376 GCA_041652835.1 Lutibacter sp.
GGATATTATAACTTTTGTTTCTTTGTATAATCGAATAGATATTAAAAGTGCAATACGACAATTGGCTGAGAATTAATGGCATATTTAGACGAAAATGGTAAAATTATTCCTCAACTTTCACTTGAAAAAATGGAAGGAATTTTAAAAGAGGCTTCAGCTAAAATGCTTGATGAAGTTGATAAAGAAAATTTGAAAAATTTTAAAGGCACACCTATGAAATTGGAATTTGCTAAAACTGAAATTCATAGGTATTTTGATTTAGGCGTAGATAAAAGTGATGTCGCTTATTTAGTTGCAAGTTGGGGATTATCTACCGATGATTTAGAAAAGGCGAATAATTACTTACATACGATATTTAAAAAACAATGTAAATCTAGTCTTCAAGAAGGAATTATATTATGACTAATACTATCCAAAAACCGGAATGGAATGAAGAGTCTGGAATTTATAGATTTAGTTGGGATTCTTTAAATATTTATGCCGAGGTAAGCCGACTATCGGTTAAGGATAAGGCACTTTTAGGTGAATTAAAGTTATATCGTAAAAATGCTCAAGGCACGCAACTTATTGAACAAACTCAATTGCCATTACTTTCAGATAAATCTCGTAATACTTTGGCGAACTCTTTATTTAACCGTAATAAAAATGTTGATTGGTTGTCTGTTTTAAAATATGTTTGCGTTATAACGGTTGATAATTACCGAAAAGGTGAACCATTGGGATATTTAGGGAATATGCCTATTTCAATGACAACGGCATTTAGTCTGTATCCATTGTTGAAAATTAATGAACCGACAACAATTTTTGCTGACGGTGGAACGGGGAAAAGTTATTTAGCTGATTATATTGCAATTCTTATATATTACAATATAGCCGGTTTTTATATTAAATGCATAGATTCATCGTTGATTCCATTGTATGTAAATGTTTTATATTTAGATTGGGAAGCATCTTTAGAAGATCATCAGAGGCGTGTGTGGGCAATCAAAAAAGGGTTAGGGATAGAAGATGATGAAAGAACTTTTTATTACTTAAAATGTTCACAACCATTGATTGATATGGCATCTGAAATAAAAAAAATTATTATTGAAAAACAAATAGGGATGATAATAGTAGATTCACAAGTGGCAGCATCAGAAGGTGATAGTGATAAAGCGGATGGCGCAAGAAAATATTATAATACTTTAAGAAGTTTTAATTGCACATCATTAACTCTTGACCATGTGCCTAAAGGGAATGGATTATTTGAAGCAAAAAAACCTTACGGGTCAACCTTTAAATGGAATTTAAGTCGTTCACAATTTGAACTTAAAAAGTATCAACAACCAGGTGAAAATATAGTTCAATTAGCCTTATATCATCGGAAAAATAATGAGGGGATGCTTCTAAAACCATTTGGTTATCAAATAGAATTTGTTAATGATGAAAGTGGCGATTTAGACAAAATTTTTTTTACAGGCATAGATATTCCTGAAGAATTGGCAAGCGGCGAAACAAATAATTTAGTCCAACGAGTGAAAAAAATAATCACAACAAATCCACATGGTCAAATGTCATTAAAAAACATTTCATTACTTTTAAAATTACCAGAAAAAAATATCTTAATGTGTTTAAATGATAATCGTGAATTATTTACACAGATAGGTGATAATTGGGCTGTAAATGCTATTGGATACGAAAACTATAACGGTGAAATGTGAAAAATAATTCTAAATCTTATACCGATGAATGTGATAGACTATCTGTCCTTGAAGTGCAAAACTGTAATACTTTTTTGGGCAGGTGGTTTGTTGAAGATGGAATGTTATCTACTTGGGTTTGTATTCCTGAAGAAAAAGACCAACCACTTAAAAAGGCAAACTTATTTTGTTATGCGGTTGAAAAATTGTTGGACGATAAAGGACAAGCTGAATTTTTGCGGCAAATTTCTAGCGCAAAATGGATAGGACGCAAAGGATTAAAAGACGCTGAAAGAGCGTTGAAAAAAATAAAAACAAAGGGAGAATTTGAAGTTGACAACAACAATGCGACATGCAGCGATTGAAAAAGGGGAACGTCCGTTTGAATGGACTAAAAGACAAAGAGAAGCACACGCTGGGTTAAAACCAGGACTTGATCAACAGATGGTCGTTAATTGGGACAATACACCTAAACAGATGATTGATACGGTTTCTCTATCGGCAAGGCTTAATAGTTTTTTGATTGATTTAAGTGTATCTTTACTTACACGAAGAAATTACGTGCCGGAAGTTTTAGGAATTTGCCGCAATTTTTCAAGGCGATTTAAAAATTTTAAAGTCGATTCACAAAAACTTTTAGACTTTTTTAACGAATATGTTGCAAAACTTTTAGACATTGGTGTTAAATATCCAATCCCTGAAATTTTTGAAGTGAGCTATTATGAGCCGAGAAAAGTTGCGTTGATAAATCTTCGTAAGGACGGAGTAAAAAGTTTGAAGCAAATTTTGGAGGAAAATTAAAAATGTTAAATCCAACACCAATAGAATGGGTTGTAAATCCTGATGGTTCTAAGCCCGGTTATACTTATAATCCAATAACAGGATGCCTTGGGGGATGCGGATTTTGTTGGGCAAAACGGTTGGCGAATGGCCGGTTAAAGCCAAAATATTTAGCAAATAATAAAATAGCCCCAACTGATTTTGTTAAAGATGGTAAACTTATTCACGTTGATTATAAAAAAGCACTAAATGACCCGTTTTATCCAAGGTTTTGGGCCGAAAAAGATTTGTTGCCTAAGTCTAAAAAACCTCGTGGGATTTTCCCTGTTGATATGGGTGATTTATTCGGCATAGGTGTGCCGGAAATTTGGACAAGAAGAGTTTTAGCGTTAGCCTATGAAAATCCACAAGACCGTTTTTATTTATTAACTAAGCAGGCACAAAATTTAATAAAATTCAGCCCGTTTCCTGAGAATTGTTGGGTCGGAGTTTCAACCACCGGCAACGATTGTAATTCAGGGTTTGAAGATATTTTTGCATCAATCCATGCAACGGTAAAATTTGTTTCCATAGAACCTTTAAAAGATTATACGCCTATGGATTTTAGATGGGTTGACTGGGCGATAGTTGGAGCCGAAACAAAAAACGGCAAACCTGTAAAAGAAAATTTGCCGCAAATTTCATGGATTAAAGATATCATAAAAGATTGCGATGCGTTAGGGAAGCCTGTCTTTTTAAAAAATAATCTCATGTCTGTCTTACCATTTGATCCAATTTTTAGAGAAAAAGACAAGCATGGTGTGTCCATGTCTTTTTTGCGCCAAGAATTTCCTGAAGTAAAAGTTGGAGTAAAATAAAATGTCAAACCTATTAACCGTTAAAGAAAAGCCAATATTATTTTCAAGTCAAATGGTTAG
>JBAZGP010000445.1:0-3363 GCA_041652835.1 Lutibacter sp.
CTTCTCGGAGCCATCGTATTACTTCTGGAGTTCATCCCGGTAATACGCATCTTCGTCGGTGGAGAGAGGCAGTAATCCAGAAAGGTTTTGGTGTAGGAATTTTCCTACACCATTTAAAAACAAATTTTCAGTTTTATTAATTTTTAATAAGTTTAATTTTCTTTCGCAATTCTTTGTGTTCTTCTTTATGACATTTTTCGTGTAAAGTTATCCCATTATCAACGTTCCATAGTTCTTCGCAATCAAATGCATCTTGTAATGTTTTAATATTATTTTCTTTTAATATTAAAGCAAACCCTTTTATATGGTGTGCTTCTAAATATCCTCCACGGGTTTTACATTTTTGGCAAGTGTAATCATCTCTTTTGAAAACAGCAATTACCCATTCCCTATATTTGAAAGATTCTCTTATTACTTTATTAAGTTCGGTTGTATAAACAAATCCCATTAACGCATGTTTAATTAATCGTTCTTCGCTCATTCGCTTTCTTGTTTCCAATGGGAAATGATATCCAAGTTTTTTGGTATTCCCCAATTGTGCGTTGTGCATTTTTATATGTGCGTCGAATGTATGATGTTCTCCAAACATCGGGTTGTTTTCTCCCATCTTCGATTTGCTTATATTTTCACAATGTTCTTTTGTTCGCGGAGGCTTTGGCTTGTTTTTTAAAGAAACACTTTGATTATGTTTGGTCACTTCGGATGAAGGAATACCTTTATTCCAAGGGACTTGCCCCATATGCGACTTGCTCATATTATCTCGTGCAGATTGTGGCATTGTTTTGCCTTCCCAATAAGCAGGTTTGCCCATATGCGAAATGCTCATTTTTTGTTTTGTGGAATCCGAAGCAGTTTTATTAAGATGGGAGTTACTTCTTCGCTGTCTTTCTATTTCCCGTTGTCCCGTGCTTATTGGAGCAATTTCAAGATCTAACCCGCCGAAATTTGTAACATAACTTTTATATTTGCATTTTTTACATTTTACTACAGATTCTCCTAGATGTTCCACGCCTTTATCGTGAACACCATTCTTTTTTAAATCGGTAGAACCACATTTTGGGCAAGTTAAAAATTCTGTCATAATAAAAAAGGAAAATTAAGGATCTCTCTCTAATTCCAGTTCTTTTTTGTTATAAAATTCTTTGTGCTCCTCCGTGGGCATCGGATGCTTATCAAACACATCGCAGTCGCAGTAACATTTTAATTTCTTCTGAAAGAAACTAATTGTTGCTTCTTCATCAAATTCGAAGAATCTATTCTTAAGAAGATTTCTGCTCATTCGGAATATCCCATCGCAATCCGTAATGAAATAATCTTCGTCTTCCGGATTGTTGCGGATGTGAAGATGCAACATCATGTGGTCTATAAAATCTCTCCATTCTTTGTCGTTGTCTGGCGTTAAAATTTTCTTTGTTGTAGTCATATCTTTTCCTCAATCCACAATCACATTTTTACACTTTGGACACATATACCCAACAGGTGTCCACGTTCTTCCATCGTTCTTTTCAGTGCGGATATACAGCCGCTTCATCTTCCCATGAGAAGATTCGTTGTTGGTTTGTTTTGAGTTGCAAATCATACTATATGGTATACACATATTTATAAATATAAGACTAACAATTCATTGTGTCCCTTAACTACGTCGTCTACAAATTAACCTTTCCCAACGGCAAAATATACATCGGGATAGATACACAAAAAGGCGGTCATCGAATTAACTACTTTGGGTCGTGGTCAGATAAACTTGTAGAGAAAGATTTTACACAAGAACAACTCTGTGATTTTACAATAAGAAAAGAAATACTTTTTGAGTCTACTGATAAAGAGGAAGTAAGAAAGAGAGAAAGTGAATACATTCGAGAGTTAAATTCAAACGATTTGAGGATTGGTTATAATCAAACGTGTAAAAAGAGGAAATAAAAAATTAATCCTCCATCCTCTCCCTACACTCATCACAAATATCCGGCGACTCAAAAAACACCTGACAATCACAACCCCACATCATCTTTTCGAAGTATGAGATCGTTCCCGCAGTGTCATACTCTGGGAAATGCGCTTTGAGGATATTCCGAGTGAGCCGTAGCGTTGAATCACAATCATTGATGAATGTAGGATTGTTGTCAAGCCGCGCGTCACGGACGTGGAGGTGTTCAAAAAGCAGTCCCTTAAATTTATCAAAGTCTTCTGGTGAGACATCTGGTGTTAAGATTTGCATACAACTAATAGAAGTTAAAAGTATTTAAGGGTATTGTTTGGAATGATTTAATTACACGGTGATTGTTATTTCGGGCATGTGAAACAAAAGACAAAAAAGACAAACGACCAACTGTGAAGCAAATCCCATTAATATGGGATGGTTGTTTCTGGTCACAAAAAACGATCCTGAAATACCTATTAAAGTAAACACTACGGTCAATAGTATAAACATTTGTGTGTAAAGCATCTTTCACTCACTCCTTGTATGTATAATACTAGAACGCGTGAGTATATATAAGTTTCGAAAAGGGGGATATATATTTAAATGTTTCTACCAAAAAGTTCGGTCTCTGTGCTTTTAAAATGCCATTCGGAAATATTTGTGTATTTCGAAATGACCGAGAGTGCTACAGTGGCACTAATATGTTCCCAACGGAAAGTTTTGTTGTCTTTGGTTTTTATGTCGAGAGTTGCCATGATTCATCCCAATCTTTCTTTTATACACTTCTTGATAAATCTTTCTCGCATTCTCTTTCCTATGGACCAACACCCAACAGACAACTCACGTTTATTTCTTTTCTTTGGGCAATTGTTATCACAATCGGATAAACACCGTGAAAGATTAACAAGGTGCCAATCATTATCCATTTTGTATTGATATGCTCCACCCATATCAAGGAGATGTTCGCAGGCATCTGGATATTTTTTAATCATAATACTCCCATTTATCACTTTTTCTTCTTTGCAAATTGAGGATATTTTTCATTGGCGAACTTTGCTCCAAACATTCTTTTTGCCCTTCTATAGTTCAATGCTTCATCGCCAACAATAGGGTTCCTACCAGCGGTCCCTTTTTCTGCTGCTGTAAATCTTACCATAATATAACATTGTTGTGGAAGTATAAATAACTTATCCCTTTTTAAACCTCTTCCTTAAGTTTGGTAAGAACCCATCCAAAAAATAATGTGAAGAAAACAGATGCCAACGCCATTTCCCCGAACACTATTGATTGGAACCATATCGCGGAATAAACGAATAATACAAATGAAAAGAATGCGATCAAACCAAAACCACGAATAATAGTTTGCTTTTTAATTTCTACCATTTAAACCTCCTCCAACTTACACCATCCCGGTATCTCACCACGAATATCGGGTATAAGATGAT
>JBAZGP010000446.1:0-1678 GCA_041652835.1 Lutibacter sp.
TTCAGAACAAAAAGAAAAAACACTTTTACGTTATACTTTGCTTCATATTCAAGAATACTTAGAACAAACTTCAGACAATACCTTTGATAACTATCATCCTGCAGAAACTTATATTATCCCTCCGGTTAAGCGATTTGTATTCACTGGTGATCTTGTTAATGAGAAATTATCTGGAGATAATTATATCGTTTTAACTCCTTCCTGTGATTTAGCTCATGAAGGTAAAACTGATAATGTTTTGTTAGTGAAAATCGAAAATGAGAATATTGGTGAGATCGCTGTGTTAAAAGATATTATAAAAGCAAATGAAAGTAATGGGAAGGTGAAAGAAGCAAAAAATGGCTTGAAACGTTTGATAACAAACAATAAAAACAAATATCATTTCCTGCCTAGTTATAAGAATATTGAAGGTGGGTTAATTAATTTTCAAGTTTTGAAGTCAGTCTTAAAAGAATCTATTTTAATAGATTATGAAAGAGTAGCTTCTTTAAATAGTCAGTTCACCAAAGATGTTGTTTCGAGATTCTCATATTACTATTCAAGGCAAGGCTCTCCCGATTTTGATTCAGATGAGATATATTTGTCTTTGATAAAAGATTAGTTCATGATACTCTTCTCGTCCTTATATAAGCATTGCCTTATCAAGGATGCAATAATAAGCCAGCCTCCCTCATCCCCGAATTTTCCCTATCTTTTGTAAAGAATTATTCTAATTAAAAAGTTCCTCTTATCGTTCAGAGCAATAAATAATCTATTTCAACCTAATTTAGTTACATTTTTTATCTTTGTGGTAGCCAACTTAACATAAGATAGATACCAATAGTGCCAATATTTTTAATAGCTCCCTATTCCTTAGCATTCGAGTTTTTAGAGTAAATAACCTACAGATGATCACCCAATAAAATAGAGCACCAATGAAAAAACTCATCAAAACCAGAACAACCATCACCATGGTTTTACTTTGTATCTTAATCAACGCCTCTGCTCAGCAGGAAAAATACACGGTGCTTTTGAACAAGGCTATACTCACCGCCCGAAATTCTGAAAAAAGCACCCTCGACACACTCCTGTTTTTAGATTATGATTGGAACCAAACCACACTGAAAAAGCATACCTACTACCGACTCCTCACAATAAATGATTCGGTTGTCCATATCACAAATTTTTACAGAAACGGAAAAATACTCATGGATGGCTTTGCCCGGTTGACAGGTAATACGACTTCACTGGCAACTGTCAGGTGCAATTTGGGAACCTGTACCTGGTACGACCGCAAAGGAAGAAAAACAAAAATGAATGTTTATCAGCCATTTGAAAATTCTGCTTTGATGATTGAAATTGTTGGTGACACCCTCCAAATTATTGAGGCCATGAAGTCGGAGGTGTATTTAAGAGCAGCCTATTTTAAAAATGGCCGTGTAAGATTGGCTGGTCTGTTTATGGATGACTGTACTAAATATGATAGGTGGAGATATTTTAATGAAGAGGGTCTGTTGGACAGGATTGCATATTATGAATTTGGTGAGGTAATAAAGCTGGAGGGGTTTTACACCGACGGAAACCTGGCATTTGTTTATCAGTTTAATCACGAAAATGAAGATTACAATTGCAAATCATACAATACATCCGGGAAATTAGTTCAGACCACTTTGGTGGAGGGCAAAAAAACTAAAATCAT
>JBAZGP010000446.1:1688-3359 GCA_041652835.1 Lutibacter sp.
ACCCTCATTTTCACCATCAGGGGGGTCAGTATCTGCCGGATTGTCACCTTTTCACCATAAGAAAAAGACCTGATCCGACCATTTTATTTCCGGTTTGTAGGGGGTCAGCTTAGTCCGGAATATCCACAAACCCCCGACCCTCACTCAAATTTCAGAAAAGCCTTGCTCACCCAGCCCGAAATTTTGGTTTCTACCTTCACCCAGCCTTCCTTTTCTTCAAGCACTTTTACCGGGGTTCCAATTGCCAACGGAGGAGCAATGGTGGGGAAATCAACCCCGGCACCGGCGTGGATATTCAATTGATTTCCGGTAACCACGGCATCTTTGCCTGTTTCATCGGGTTCGTCGGTGCGCTTTTACATTTTGCATCTTTTGATGCTTGTCCTGCATTTCTTTTTTAGTTTTCTTCACTCGCTTTTATCAAAGCTTCATTTCTTTTGCCCTTTAGTTGTTTGGCTTTAATTTTTTCGGAGTATCTCTCTCTTTTAACAAACCTTTTGCATTTAATGGAGTAACTACATTTTTACCTGTTTTAGCTTCCAGTTCCTTGCGGGCAACCTTTGCCACATTGCCGCCCTGTTTAGCTACTTTCTTACTTTCTTTAAAATCTTTTGGGTTGGTTGCGGCTGATATGTCTTTTGTAGATGCTTCGGCAAGCATGTTTAGAATGAGTTCGGTATTGGTCATGTTATCTCGTAGGCTTTCCTTTGTCAAACCTTTCAGAATTTTGTATTCTTTAGTAGTTTTATCACTCCAGGCCTTGGTAATAATGTCGGTAAGGGTAGCAAACTGAACACCTTGTTTTAATCCCCTATTTTTCCATTCATCTGTCAGTTCTTTTCTAATTTCAATACTTTTCAGTCGTTGGTTTATCCAGCTTTCTGAATAGCCTAGTTTCATGTATTGCTCCAATGCCCTGTCGATACTGAGTTCAGGGTCTTGCATTTCGTCTAAGCGCTCTGAGGCTACCTGAGCCAACCAAAGTTTAAACGGTTCCGCTTTTGGTGATGGGATGGATTGTATAAGCCTGAAAAGTTGCTCTGTATCCGCAACATCGGTTTTGTAAAATTTACCATCGGCTGATTGCATTTTCAGTTGTCCGATTTTTTCGGACAACTCGCTTCCTTCTTTTTTTAGCTTCGTTTTTAGGTCGCTCCAATATTTTCTGGGCCTTTCGGTATTCGTCAATACTTCAATCACGTCAATTATTGATATAAACCATTTATCCTGGTCGGCATCCCATAAGGTTCTTACCTTTTTATCTTCAAATATTTGAATGGCGTTTTTTTGTTTCATTTTTCCTACAGTTTACAGAAAAAACGGAAATTCCGCTTTTTGTTTGGAAAACGTATGTGATAAAATCCCGGTTCTCGTCAAACCGGATTAGTCCTTTATCTATCCCGGTATCAATTAAATTCATTCTCTTTTGTCCTGTATTATTTTAAATCACAAATGTACCAAATTTAGGTGGCGTAGTGGCATGAAAACAATTCTTTTACTCCCGAATGTTTTCTGGATAGCCGTACGTTGGCTTGTGCAGTTTGCAAATTTGTGGTTTTGTGCACTGGCAGATCATTATATTTTTTCACTATCATCCGACTAAATTTCAATCACAATCAAATACTATCGTAACATATTGATTATCAAGGCTCGTATTTCTGTTTTTGAAAA
>JBAZGP010000447.1:0-3347 GCA_041652835.1 Lutibacter sp.
GACAATTCCGGCATATCACTCCTTTACTTCGCGGATTTCAAAGTCTGTTTCACTGTATGTAAGTTTTGGATACACTAAACCACCATTTTTAAAATCACTATAAGAGAAATAAAGCCTGCATTCATCAATAAGACAACTTATTTCTTTTACCGTTGCCGGTCGATTTTCTTTTGTGTTCCAAACTTGAAATTGTCCTGTCATTTTATGCGCCTCCCCAAACCGCATAACCGACCGGAACACTATATTCTTTAGGCTCTGAATTTAATTCGTTTTTAACGGTACTATGCGTACTTTCAAAATTGATACATTCTGATTCACAAATAAGTTTTCGTGCGTGTTCCGCGTTTTCTGCGAGAGCAAACATTACTCCGCTTGTATAATTAGTTAAAACCTTTTCCCAAACATACAACTTTAATTTTTTCATGGTCAATCCTTTGGGGCTTCGCGGATTTCAAAGTCTGGATTAGACAATGCTAATTCGATATGGCCGGGGCGTTCATATCGCTGATAAATAGCAAATCCGTAATGTTTATCTTTGCATAATTGCTTAATTTCGGCGTTCGTTGCCGGTCTATCCTCCGGCACTTGCCATATCTGAAATTGTCCTATCATTTTAATTTTCCCTTATTTTAATTAATATTAAAGTTGTTAACTATTATAATATAAGTATAATTTATGAAAGTGTCAATGATTATTTTTAAATTTTTTAACTATTTTAATAAGGCCCAACTCTTGCCTGCTTTAGAAATATCAACCGGATGTTCAATTGTCACTGGTTTTTCAGGTAATTCCAAATAAGCCTTAATTTCCTTTTGTAACTCTCCTGCCTTTTCATCTTTAACTTCAAAAAAAATACCATCATAAAGCACATTCCAAACTCTCCCGCCCAGACCCTCTGCTATTTTAGCTGCATTAACCGTCTTAAAGGCCGAGTAATCTCCAGTTGAAGAACCTTGAATTACATGAGACACCGCTTGTTTGAGGGCTTCTTTAATAGCACGATTAAGTGCATATTCAGCATCATTTTTAGTCTTTTGGTTAGGGGCTTTGTCAATAGCTCTATAATAGTCTTTGAAATCGAAGTAACGTTTTCTACCAAATAAGTTTTCAACGTAGCCTTCACCTAACATTTTAGTTTCTACGGTGTTATGAAGATTTTTGACGTAGGGATAAGTCTGAAAAAACGAGTCAATGAACTCTGAACATTCCTTTAAAGTTACCCACAGCCCCTGTTTAGCCAGCAAGCCTTGAAGGATATAAGGGCCGCCAATATAAGACATGAGAAAATTAGTCTCTTTTCCTACTTTCCTCTTTGGGGATTTAATAGCTTCCTCGTAAGGTATGTTGAATCGTTTAGAAGTAGTAAGTGCGTGCAAATCTAATCCATCCCGATAAGCAGCAAGCATAGTTGGGTCTTGAGAAAACCAGGCCATAAACCTCAATTCCATTTGGGAGTAGTCAGCTTCAAAGAACGAGTAACCAGGTTGGGGTATATAAATAGATTTAATCTTACGTCCTCTAACAGACCTTGAAGGAATGTTAGCTACATTAGGTTTTGAACATTTTATTCGCGCACCGGAAGTAAGCGTAAACCATGAAGGATGAACTCTATTATAAGGGGAAAGATGTTCATAAATACCAATTATAAAAGTATCTAATAAAGTTGCAACTTGTTTGTATTCTAAAAGAGGCGATATAATTGGATGAGGATTAATAAGTCTGATTTTATTGAGTTGGGTGGCTCCGGTAGAAGTTCCCACAACAGGTATTTTTTTATAGCGTTTTTCTTTTTCGCCATCGGTTAAGAACTCGTCCTTATATTCTTCCCACTCACCTGTCTTCTTATTTTCCATGTAATCAATTACGTAGTTGGGTATTTTAAGGTCTTGATACAATAATTTGGCAAGTTGCTGATTGGAACCTATATTAATTTTCTTTCCGGCTACATTGTATACTTCTTTTTCAAAGTGTTGCAATTCACCTTTAAACTCTGATTCTAATTCCCTTAGTCTATCAAGGTCAACACGAATACCTTGATAGGACATTTTGGCTAAGAGTTTAGAGAAAGGAATAGTAGTATTATAATAGAAATCACTCATTCGTTTCTTGCCTGTCATTTAATATGTAACAATATGCCGGTAATGTAATATCAAATTCTTGAATATAGTCAAATAATACTTTTAATTGATCATCGTTTGGTGCTCGTGATGCTTCCACAAAAGGATAAGCGTCTCTTAATTTTATCCAACCTAACTTTTCAGCAACATCTACTGCATTATCACTATCTGGAAAAACCAAAGTAATTACATTATCGTGTTCCCATACTTCACATGAAAAGAATTGTCCTTGTGGATTTAACCAACCATTTCTTGAATTAAACACCATATTCTTTACACTCCTTAATAACTTCTAAACAGCTTGGGCAAGTTATCTTATCGTCTGCAAAAGAATATATCTTGTAATCATCACAGTCTATTCCGTATTGAATATTAAATCCACACAATGTTTCAAATTGAATAACTGGATTAATGCCGTGTGTATCTGTAATGTTATTCCCGTTATCTCTTATTTTAATAGTTTCCATTATTTACTCCTTTATAGTTTCAAAAATTTTAGCAAGTTCAAAAGTATTAGCTGCGTCCATGTTGCAATAGTCCACTACTTGTTCGATAGGTTTATCTTTGTACCAGCCCTCTTCAATTTCATCTCCCCAAAAGTCCTTTTTGTATCCGGCGTTCTCTGGGATATAACGTGAAACCAAAGCATCCAAGTTCTTAGAGTAGTTACAGTCTATCTCGTGGGCGCGATACATTGTGTCATAAGTCCACACCAAGTCATATTTGAATTCCTTTTTAAGAGTAGACCATTCTGCTCCACCATTGTGCGTTATAACTTGTTTTCCATCAAAAATCTTAGGAATGCTCTCTTTAATTAAATTCATTTCAGCCGGTTGCCAAAAAGGCACAATTTTATTTTGAATAACATCCCATTTTTTATAGGGCATTCCTATTCCCGTTCTAACTTCCCAAGAAAAAGAGATACATAACATTTCCCTTGACCAAATTTTTAAATCAGTAAATTCAGTGTCAGTAGCTAATATTGGCTGTTTAATTAAGTAAGGCAAAATCTTACGCAAGACGTCTGGTTGGGTTACTACTACCGATTTAAAAGGTTTAACCAGTTTCTTTTTGACACTTACGTAGTCGAATACTTGTCTAATTCCATCATAGAAAGGAGCTTCCATTTCTTTATTGTGACCTATGGAAGAAGGATGGTAAATAGGAAAGAGTTCCACAGAAAAATCAGGATGCTTGAAAGGTTTAGCGAAGACGTCTTTAAGTGTAACC
>JBAZGP010000448.1:0-3331 GCA_041652835.1 Lutibacter sp.
CTTGGAAGTGATTGCAAAGGAATTTCAAAAAGAAGATATCCAAATTGTGATGAGCATTTTGTCCAATTATGTGCCTGAATGTTTGGTTCATGCCGAAGTAAGTTGTGACGTGAACGATTTATATGCGGAAGATTCCATAGCCTTGGCGCATAAGTTTGTGCAGGCCATACAAATTGCCAATGCCGCGCCTCACCGCGCAGTGACTCATAATAAAGGAGTTATGAACGGTGTTGACGCAGTGGTAATTGCTACCGGTAACGATTTTAGAGCTATTGAAGCTGGAGTTCATGCATTTGCCGCTCGCAGCGGAAAGTATAAAAGCTTAACCAATGCCAGTATTGAGAATGGTATTTTTAAATTTTGGATTGATATTCCTTTGGCTGTGGGAACGGTGGGCGGACTAACTTCTTTGCATCCTTTGTCTAAATTTTCGCTCGAATTGTTGGGAAATCCTTCAGCAACAGCATTGATGGAAATAATTGCAGTGGCTGGTTTGGCTCAAAATTTTGCCGCTTTACGCGCATTAACAACTACCGGTATTCAAAAAGGACACATGAAAATGCACTTAACCAATATTATTAAGCAATTGGGTGCCAGCGAGAAGGAAAAGAAATTTTTAATTGATTATTTTGAGCATAAAACAATTACTCATAATGCTGTTGTTGAAGCGTATAATAAGTTAGTTCGGGACAAATAATGAAAAAATATTATTCAAATGGAAAATTATTACTCACTGGCGAATATTTTGTGCTTGATGGCGCAAAAGCGTTGGCCGTACCAACAAATTGCGGACAAGATTTGATTGTTGAACCCATAAATGAACCTAAGTTGGTATGGAATAGTTTTAACAATGAAGGAGAATGTTGGTTTGAAGCTATTTTCGATTTGCCTAAATTACGATTGTCAAGTGCTACTTTTGATGCGGATGAAGATGGTGGTAAAGATACAATTGCTGAAAATTTGAAAAAAATAGTATTGGAAGCCAGGAAGTTAAATCCATCTTTTTTAAATTCAGAAAAGGGGTTTCTGGTAAAAACAAATCTAACTTTTCCCAAAAACTGGGGATTGGGAACATCTTCTACTTTAATAAATAATATCTCAAATTGGGCGAAAATAAATCCGTATAAATTATTGTCGGAAACTTTTGGTGGAAGTGGTTACGATATTGCCTGCGCGCAACACAACTCACCAATTTTATATACGAAACACAATTCAAATATTGATGTTGAAGAAGTAAATTTCAACCCAACTTTTAAAAATCAATTGTATTTTGTGTATTTGAATAAAAAGCAAAACAGTAGGGAAGGCATTGAGCGTTATAAAAAGTTGAAGGGGAATCTTACTTCAGAAATATTTCAAATTTCTCAATTGTCAGCAGCTTTTTTAACTTGTAAAAATTTACCTGATTTTGAAAAATTAATGACAGCACACGAACAAATTGTTTCGAAATCGATTCAATTAAAACCAATACAAGAGCAATTGTTTTCTGATTATTTCGGACAAACGAAAAGTTTGGGTGCTTGGGGTGGAGATTTTATATTGGCCACTGGAAATGAAGATACACCAAATTATTTTAAGCAGAAAGGCTTTAATACGGTGATTTTATATCAGGATTTGATATTGTAATTTATAAATAATAGAACAGCCAAAATATTACAGGAATCAAAATTCCTGCCAGTGTAAGCCATGCGCCTCGGCCTTTAATTCCGTTTTTTCCTTTAATCATAAACAACCCAGAGATCGCTAAAAATAAAAGAGAAATTGCAAATAAATCAGCAAGATAAGTCCAAATACCTTTGGGTTTATTTAAATGTAAATCCATGAATTTTTTAAGAAGAAATCGGGTGTAGAATTTTTCCTGATGAACTTCTCTTGTGTTATAATCAACCAAAATAGTATTTCCATCAACAAATATTTCCAATTCATTTGGTGAAGCACGATAAGTGTTTTTTACAACTCTGGTTTCACCAACGCTATTCAAAACATAGTGAACAACCTCATCTTTAGTTAAGTTCGACGGAATAGAATCTAAAACAACGGTCGATTTTTCAATTTTATAAATCGGGTTCCAATCTTGAATATGGTTTATTGCAATTCCTGAAAAGGCGTAAATAATAGTTAAACCCGCAGCAATATATCCAATATCTCTATGAAGTACGTGCGTTAATCTTCTCCAGCGCATTATGAAAAATTAAATATTACCATGAAAATTAGTTCACGTTTGCTCCCAAACCTCTTAATGTGTATTCAGATTTCCCTTTTGTTATTGAATTTGGATTAAAAAGGGTTCCGTGTTCTTTTGCATGATGTTTTCCCTGTTCAATTAACTCTTCTTTAGTCAAAACCAATTCCGCAAAAACACCTTCAGCTATAATATTTTTTCCTTTTACATCCATTGGAAAAACAATAACGCCATCTTCAACTTTAAATCTTATTTTTTCAAATTCTTTATCACTGCTAATTTCAATCCAGCAACCTCTTTTTTCGCAAACGTTTACGATAATTCCTTCAACCTGAACTATTTTTCCAATATATTTTTCAGGATTTTTAAACAATGTAGAAATGGGTGTTTTTTCTTTTAAGGTGAGTTTATTGCCGTACTTTTCTGCTGTTTGAGCGAAAGAAACAGAGGAAACAAACACTGTTATCAATAAAAGTAAAATTGGGTTTTTCATAAATTAAATATTTAATAAAAAGGGTTTTATAATTGTGTGCAAAAGTAATAAATTTTAAAATGAGAATGGTTATAAATAATGGTTATAAATAATAGCAAATCTTCCTATTTTTAATTTTCAAAAACTAAATTAGTTGAATTTAAAAGTATAGTTTTGCTTTTGATATGCGCAAAAAATTTATAATTATTGGAGGTGGTGCTGCCGGATATTTTGCTGCGATAAATGCTGCAGAAATGCATCCCAATTTGGAGGTTATTATTTTAGAAGGAAGCAATGGCGTTTTGCAAAAAGTAAAAGTATCGGGTGGTGGACGTTGCAATGTGAGTCACGCTTGTTTTACGCCAAATGAGTTGGTTGAATTTTATCCTCGAGGCAAAAAAGAATTGTTGGGTCCATTCCATCAATTTATGACTGGTGATACTATGGAATGGTTTGAAAACAGAGGTGTTCCATTAAAAATTGAAGATGACAATCGTATTTTTCCTGAATCAAATTCATCGCAAACTATTATTGATTGTTTTTTGGAAAGCGCAAAAAATGCCGATGTTAAAGTAAAATTAAGCACAAGAGTTGATGCCATTGAAAAAAGCGGAAATCAATTTATTGTAAAAACGAATGCCGAAAATTTTACAGCCGATTTTTTATTGGTGGCTTCC
>JBAZGP010000449.1:0-3329 GCA_041652835.1 Lutibacter sp.
GCGGAAACAACAACCTACCAGAACCACCGCCTGAAAAGGTTTTAGAATTGATTGCCGAATTGGAAAAGTTTACAACTATCTATAAAAAAACTAATTTGCAGCGGCCCTTCTATGGTTGCACATAACGACCGGCGGCTAAACGACGTTGGCTGGAGCGTACTCGCGGAAGCCAATGTGCCGCAGGCCGAGGCGGTACTCCGCCGAAGCGTTTAGCCGCTGTTATGTGCTGGGCAGAGCGCCAACACAGTAAGTTTATTCTTAACCCCGCCCCCTCTTCCGCCGTAGCACAGGACGTGCGGAGGCGGTTTTATTCACTCAATAATTTCGCTAAAAACATTTTCAAATTCAGTTTTACGGGTGCTTTCATTATAGAAAGGCATACCCCAAATAATATATTTTTTTGATTTCCATAAAACACTGATCTTATGTTGCTTTTTTAAGGACTTTAAAAAGCCTTCTTTCCATGCGTCATGTTCTAATAGATGTTCGCCTTTGGGTTCAATAAATACTTGGCAATGTAAGGTTTCATCACCTTCTTTTTTCTTCAAGAAAAGAACAAAATCGGGTTCTACAGGTCTACCATCATCGAAGTTAAAAAGTTGAAAATGTCTTTCATTACGGACAAGATATATTTCTGAATATTTTTTCTTTAATTGATCGTAAGCTTTATCAATGTATTTTAGCAGATATTTTTCTTCTGATGTCCCGTAATTATCTGTGAAAGCATACCAGTCTTTTTGGCTGAGATCTATTCGTAGGTTTTGATTCAATGTTTGACATTGAGAAACACCATATTCTTGGTCTCCGCTATCATTAACCACAATATTGAGTTTTTTATCTTTAAATATTTTTGAAATATCATAGGGTTTAAATTCTTTTGTACCCTGAAACTCAACCTTGTCAGACTGTAGAGTATTGCTTATATCTTGAAGAATATGTAACGCTATATTTAGTTTTTTAGAATAATCGAGTTCGGTAACACCTTCTTCTGAACCTTCAACATCAACTTTAATTTTCCCAAGATAACTTGATGATGTGATAAAATCAGTTATTGATTCAACATTGGGCAAAAATGATTTCAAATTATTAAAACGGTAAAACTCAAGGCGAGATAATGCTTTTCTGATAACAGGTATTCCAAATTCGGCAAATGAGTAATTTATTTGTTTTTTTGAAATAGCTTTGGTCGGAGATTCGTCAAACGCCAGAGACGATTGTACAGCTCCGGTTTGAATATTATAGTGATACAGCTTTTCGGTAATGGTGTTCGGAAGTGCAAATAATCCGGAACGGTCATATCTTATTTGTTCATTTTTGAAAACATACCCAGATTTATAGAAATTAGATTCTTTAAAATCCATTTTGATTTCAAGTTGTATTTCTTTTGCAGTTTTTTCCTTAATGCCTATTTCATGCAAAGCATTATGTAACTCGTGTATGTATTTAGGGTTAAAAGCGCTATGGTAATAAAGCTCTTCGCAAATACGTAGTTCATTATCAAGGTCATTATCATATTTACGCTGATATTTTAATTGCGTATCATCAATTTGAAAAGGGCAGTACCTGGCTCCTCGACCGATTAGTTGAGCTTCGGCAATTGTTGTTTTGCCTGGCTTCCCGGTTTTTGTGTCTGCATCACGTGTTTCATACAAACGAACAATATCAAAAAGATTAAGAACGTCCCAGCCTTCATTGAGTTTATCCACTGCAAAAACTGCACGGTATTCATTGTTTAAATTTTCAAGGGTATTGACGGCTATCTGTTTCTGTTCGCTTTCTTCTTTACTGTTTACCTCAATACATTTTTCCTCGGCAAAATCTGATTTTAATTCTTCAATAAGGTTTTCGATTGTGATTCCGTTTGAAACAAAATACTGAGAGCATTTTTTTATTACCGGATCTCTACTTTTTAAAAGAGCAGTAATATCTGACTTCTTTAATGTTTTGATTTTTTCAATGAACTCAAGATAAAACGCCTTACTTTCTGCGATTGTTTTAGATTTGAAAAGTAAGACAGGTTTAATTAGTTTTTTATTTTTTTCGAATACCTTCCGGCGGTATTGGCTTAATACAATCGCCTGTAATGCTCTTTGTATAAGAGGAACATCGGATTGAAAAACTTTGACTTCTTTTGAATAACCATCAATACGGAATTGTTTCAATGGATAATCAAATACTATTTTATCTGAGTATTTGGATGCAATTTCCGGAATGGACAAATCAATTGTTGCTGTAAATTCAAGAAGAATGTTCTCATTGTTTGATCTGAATATGCGGCTTACAGTAGTTTCCCATGAAATTAATTCTGCCGATTCTTCGACTGATAGCTTCCCTTTCTTTGTATCTACATTGATATGATGTGCTTCGTCAGAGATAAGAGCGATTTTTTTATCAATGAAATCATCGTAAGTTACTGAATTTTCGCGTGGGGTATTTAACCTTGAATGAAGACCCTGAATGGTTGCAAAAACTATATTGATACAATCGTCATTTGTAGATTGGAAATTATCGACTTCTCTTATTTGAATTATCTTGTCACCAAATGCAATCGTTTCTGAAAACAGATATTTTGATGATTGCGGGTTCAGAAAGTTATCACGTGTTTTATTAATTATATTTGTACTGTTTACAAAAAATAAAAAGTTCCTATACCCTTTAGAATATAGATGGAGTATAGCCCCAGCCATAATTAGTGTTTTACCGCTACCAGTTGCCATGTGAAATAGTAGTTGTGCGGGTTTTTGGCGAAGCTTGTCGTTGTCAAGATAGTGAAGAAAACGACCGAAAGCTTCTATTTGGTATGGTCTAAGTTCAAATGTCGGATTAAGATTATTTTCGATATAATCCGGTGTTACTGGAAAAGGAATGCCAGCAGTTTGTAGAGCAGAAAGTATATCATTTAAAGTTTGAGGCATTGTTACACCTCACCATAAAACATGCGATTTATCTTTTTATCGACTTCTGTTACATGATAATCTTTATCATCTATCTCACTGTAATTAACATAGAGTTGGTTTTTATCGAGTGTCTCGATGAGTAACCGCTTCTGTTCTTCAATAGATAGCTCCTTAAAGTCAGTTATATTAGAATTTATTGTTTTGGGATCAATTTTATAACTGATAAAAGCTTTATCCTGCATTTCTTCCCATAGAGCTATCATTTCTTTTGAGGTTTTTGATTTTTTTATTTTGGTGATGTAGGCTTCATTCCATTCCATTAATTCAAGATAGATGAAAGAACCATTTTTATTATTTTTTATTACTTGTTTAACACGTTGTTTTGTAACTGTCTCTACATAATGTAGTTGTTCACAAAGAATAAACTTTCTG
>JBAZGP010000450.1:0-2994 GCA_041652835.1 Lutibacter sp.
ATTTATCATTAACAGGTAATTGAATAGATAGATTTTGGTGGGCTCTAAGTTGTCTTTTAATTTCTTTTATCCAAAGATTGAGTATGTCAGCGGTAATCTCTCGCTGGTTGTAACGAGCCTGATAAGCTTGTAAAAGTTCTTCTATTTCTATTTCATGTGTAGTTTGCATTATATAATTTGCAAGTTTCCGACCGATTTTAAAGCCGAATTTATTTGCTATATACAATGCTCTTGCTATACAGCTTTTAGGGTTAGGGTTTTCTTGAAGATTTATCTCTATTGTATTAGTTAATATGGACTCAAAAAATCCTTTAGAATATATCTCACGTTTTTTTCCTCTTTTGCTGAATAACTGAACAGCAACTGATTCTATATTCAAGAAAGTAGTGTTGGGGAAATCTCTAAAGCTGCTGCCCTTAATTAGTCCTTGTTCAAATGCCCAAGTTTTTTGCAATGCCCAAATATCCAAAGACCAGTGTTTGTGGCATATTTCTACCCCACCATAACAGTTCCACTTCTGTTTGCAATCGGAGAACAATGCGGCTACTGTTTCTGGATGTTCAAAGCCGAGTATAATATCTAAATCCCTGGGAATAATACTTTTTCTACCATCTCTCTTTGATAGAAGAATATCCCGTATAGCCCCGCCACACAAAAAGGCGCGTGAGTCAACTTGTCGGATTCGCTCTAAAAGCTCTCCATGATGAATACTTGTAGCGGTAGCTGTCTTTAAGAAGTAGCTTACTGCGTCTAACAACTGCGTTTCTAATTGTTTTATTTCAGAATTAACCATTCATAAGTCTTTTGTGAAGAGTGCAGGCAAATGTATCTGTCATTCCACAAATATAATCAGTTAGGAGTTGCATGCAATAGTAATCTTTTGGTAAAGGCAAAAGTCCTAAGCATTTGACAATATTTCCCTTTCTGTATTGCTTCAATATACTCGGCTTTTCCTTGCTACACTCAAAAACCTGTCTATAATTGGGAGAAATCAATTTGTATATTTTCTTGGCAAATTTGGAATTGGAACTTTTTGAAGAAGAGAGACCTTGCCAAAAAACATCCATCAGGTCGTGAATTATGTGTTTACCCATTACCTCTAACTTGAGATTTTCACTGGTACAGTATATGTATCTTAGCCCAACATCCTTACAGGCACTTATTAGTGATGCAACCTTGCTGTCTTTGTATAAAGCATTGTGATACTGTCCAATCATTATGCGGGAATAGTTTTGTTTGAAAGCAGTTATTGCAGCAGTTACTGACATTCCAATCGCATATATGCGAAAAGCTTGAACCATTGCTTCATCTCTGTCTCGCCCATATAAAGTTACCGAACCCTGTTTACTAACAAGCTCTTCCGCTTTTAAAAAACATTTTTTTAGCAAATAGTTATTTGTCGACGAATACTCCTCAAGTTTTTCTCTTGCATAAGCCCAATTCATAACACCTTTTTTTATGCTGTCTTCGATGTCAACTATGGAATAGACGATATCATCTGCGGCCTCTATGATAAAGCTTATTGGATTGCGAATTTTACCCGTTCCTGTTTCATTTCTAATGAGGCTTATCAGTAGTTCTTCGGATGAAAAATATCCAACTTTGCTATGTTCTTTTATGCGGTCTGAGGTCTTATGCGATGGTACTGTATATTTACATAAGGCCGACATTGTACCACAGGTAAAATTTAAGCCATATAAATCGGACAAAACTTGTAATTTGGAAACAAGACGAAGGGTTTGTGCGTTGCCCTCAAAATTTAAGAAATCTTTTTTAAGCTGTTTTTTGCTTCCGCTGTATTTATTGAAGTGAAAGAAACTTTTGCCTTTTTGAGCAAACCAGTCTCTTATCGCAAATTCTCCGGAATGTCCAAAGGGTGGATTACCTAAGTCATGGATTAAACCGCAAGTGGCTGAAATGGCCTCCAAATCCATGACACTTTCCGGCGTTTTTAATTCCTTTTTCTTTAAAAGCCATAATCCTATTGTTCGTGCCATATCTCTTGCAACAGTGCTTACTTCCAAAGAATGCGTCATTCGCGTTCTTATGGAATCGTTAGCTTCCAAAGGAAAAACCTGTGCTTTGTCTATCAATCGTCTTACTGGTGTGGAAAAAATAGCCCTGTCGTAATCTCTTTGGAATTCGGTACGATGGTCTTGTCCGGGACTTGGGGCAATAAAAAAATCCCTAATTCTTACTGTCGAAAGAAGTTTGTCCCATGTCATCCGCATTTTACTATCCCTTCCTCTGTGCGACGTTCCATTTTTATTTTTTAATCCTCCAACAATGTACGAAAGATTATATCACTGTTATTTTTAGAGTCAACCGGAATATTTATATGAAATTTAGCCACTATTGTCTGTTATCCTTGGTTTATAATGGACAAAAGATGTTTATTTGGCCATCGACACACCTTTTAGCATAAACCTTGCCTCCATAAAAATGATACCGTATAATACCCGCAACTGGTATAATTCAGGCAAAATGATAACAATAATCGACTACAAAGCGGGAAACCTGACCAGCGTTAAGCTGGCATTTGAAAGCATCGGGCAAAAGGTTAAAATTACCGACCGGCCGGCAGATATTCTGCAAGCAGAAAAAATCGTCTTCCCAGGCGTTGGAGCTGCCCAATCGGCAATGGAAAATCTCAAATCGCTGAACATTCTCGATGCCATAAAAAAAGTTATCGCAAACGGCACGCCGTTTTTCGGTATATGTATCGGTATGCAGCTCCTTTTTGAAAGCAGTCAGGAAGATGGCGGAACAACCTGCACAGGCATTCTCCCCGGCAGTGTCAAAAAATTTCAGACTAACGATAAATTCTGCAAAATTCCGCAGATGGGCTGGAACACGGTTAAAATCGCAAAATCTCACCCGATTTTCACCGGCATAGACGACGGCAGCGAATTTTATTTTGTTCACAGCTATTATCCCGATTGCAGCAATAAAGATTATATCATTGGCCAAACTGAATATGCCGGCGTCGTCTTT
>JBAZGP010000450.1:3004-3329 GCA_041652835.1 Lutibacter sp.
GGCGCAGTTGCGAATAAAAAAATCGTCGCTGTGCAGTTTCACCCGGAACGCTCCGGCAGAATCGGCCTCAAAATGCTCGAAAATTTTAGTAATTGGAACGGAAAGTAAATTTTTTGTAGGGTGGGCTCTTAGCCCACGCGGTTTTATGATTTATGTTGACTAAAAGAATTATTCCTTGCCTTGACGTAAAAGACCGAAAGGTTACCAAGGGCGTTAAATTTCAGAACAACATCGTTCTTGGCGACCCAATCGAAATGGCCGTTGCGTATAGCGATGGCGGCTGCGATGAGCTGGTCTTCTACGATATTGCCGCCTCTGCGCAGGG
>JBAZGP010000451.1:0-3322 GCA_041652835.1 Lutibacter sp.
TAGGACATAGTACAGTTTGGAGCCTAAAATAAGTCGTATTTAATGCTGAAATATTAGTTACTCGAACTCTTACATAAGAATTAACAGCTTGCACTGTCCATGAAGCGCCACCTAATGATGACACATAATTGTACGTATCCGTTATATCCCAATATGGTGTTATACCATCTGTAGGTGATTGATCAACATAAACTGTACAATCTTGATCGGTTTTTAACGTAACCTGAATACCAACAACACCTAACGTTGAAGTTGCCGTACCAGTAAAAGTATTTCCAGCATTTACATTTGCATTAGACGAATTATTTGCATCTATCGTTACACTTTGTTGTACAGGTACAGGTGTAGGAATTGTTGCTGATACTGCACCCCCCGTAACATTAACATCTACAGAACCACCTACGGGATTAGTAACTGGTAATGGATTAGGCAAAACATTTACATCAATTGGAGGCGTATCATTAACATAAACTGGATTCGATGCATCGCAACCCACAATGCACATCAAACAAGTAATAACAATAAATGCTAGGCTAACTATTTTAGACCATTTTCTCATTATTGGTTTACCTTCTCATTTGTCCTATAATTCGGCCAATATTGGCTTGCATCAAAACTATGTTCTTCTGTATTAGATTCACCTTTACGTCTTAAAGTATATGTAACCCTATGATTTTTTTCATTGTACGTACACGTAATGGCTTTAGTTGGGATTGTTCGTGCCACCCAATCAATTAATCGTGGCATATGGGTAATCAACATTACATCAAGTTTAGATTTACCTAACTGCATACATTGTGTAACCAATTCCTTGCCCAAAGTAGTTGAACCAGAACGTGCATTTATTCCAACATGCGCCTCATCCATGATTAACCATCCGTTTGAAACAAAACCACTTTTTAACCATACGGCTAAATGTTTAAATGAAGGAATATACACATACGGCAATCCATATAAATGTATATTTGAAAATATTTTCATCGGAGAACACAACTCATAAGACTTTGGGATTTCAATATACTTAATCATTCCATTCTGTTTTATTTTGGCTATACGTTCCGCTTTGTAATAAGCCTTAACTTCATATTCAATGTGTAACACATCTTTACAATAAATTGCTACACAATCTTTGCGATAAGCATCAACTACTTTACCAACTGCGTAAACAGTTTTACCACCTCGTTGTGAACCCTGTACGATACTTACGTGTGCTTCACTAAAAGGAACATCATCAATAATTTGATCCATTGCTTGATTAGCAATAGCTTCTAATTCTAACTCTTCAATCCTTTTTGATGCTTGTGCTACAGTCAATCCACTTACATTTTCTCCGGTTAATTGACGAATGTAATTTACCTGTTTTCTTGATGCAGGCGCATTAGGATTTTGCAAAATTAGTTCAGCCATTTTATAAGCCTAAGTCCTTTGATAGTTTTTCAAGTTCTGCATCATGTTCAACACCGGCAATTTCAAGCCTATCAGCTATTCCACGTCCTTCAAATCCAATGGATAAAGCGTCTTGTACTTGAGAAATAATTCCAACCACATCAACATCTTCTTCAGGCGACATTTCTTCAATCAATGAGGCAGTAATTAGAAAATGTTTATCCGTATAATTATCAGGGAATATACGAGATACCATAGCAGACTGGCATAATTCATTGATTCTTTTATTTTTAAATCTTGGTGTTAAAGCTGCTACAATAGCCTGAATATCAGTTTTACCAACAACTTCTTCTTCTTCTTCTGAAATACTTTTTGGCAAAACTAAAGCACTTGGATCAATTTCTCTTTCAGGTTCCTCTTGAACCATTTCGTCATAACTTAGATTGCTACCAGACTCTTGATCTTTATTTTCACCATCATTATTAGTGACCATATTTCTCCTATTTAGTTATCGTATTAATTTTATCTATCACTTGATCTAATGTTGCACCAAATCCCTGCATCTTAGAATTAAAGTAAAATGCTACAACAATTACCAATAGAATAGCTATCCAAGGCAACCATTGCTGCAAAAATCCTAACTTGCCATTTTTAGCAGAACTAGGTTTAGCCCCTTTATAATAAGATTCTACCCATTCCTCTTTATTTAAAGCCTTACGAGTTTGTGGAGTTTCGGCTGTAATTTCCATGTTATTCGGATTATGCGGAAATCTACTATTCCAACTATAATCTAATGTTGCGACCCATTGTGGAAAAAGCATATGCACAAATCCATTATTATACCATTGAAATATTATTCGACCTGGAATTATATCAAATTTACCACCATCAAATATAACGTAGCGAGATTGCATTTTAACAAACTTTACAACCATCGTTTTATTTACTCGCCTATATCTACATAGGATTACGTTTCGTTTACTTGAATTGGCATACCATGCCATAAAAAGAACACCAACCGCCATTATCATTAAAAGCGTTTGATAAGTCAAAATTATAACCTCCGAACCACTTTAAAAAATAAAAAAGACGACAATCACCAATTTTTACATTGGCAATTATCGCCTTTCGATTTCGATTCAGCGAGAACTAATTAATTAAACTTTTTTATGCTTACCCAACAATCGACTATCCAATTGTTCCTCTATCCTCAAAGGTATATGATTTTGCACATAAATTTTTATATGAGAACAATCAGTTTTACGAATAGTTTCGATTAAATCTTGTTCGTTATCTGTCAATAACATTTGATAAATTGCATCTTTAGGTTTAAAAACGTTATCGATAGTATCCCCCTTGATAGAAGTAATTTAACATTCATACAAACATATTGGTATGCGATTTTGCACGTAAATTTTTACATAGGAACAACCAATTTTACGAATAGATTGAATCAAATCCTGTTCGTTATCCGTTAATAACTTTTGGTAGATTACCTCTTTAGGTTTATAAGTGTCCGATAATAACACCTCTTTTAAAATCATCCTACCATATATATACACACATTGTCAAGAGTCTTATTATAACCACTTATAACGTTTAGACTTTTTCTCCACACGCCTATCCTGTTCTTTGCATTTCTTACCAAACCAACATGCAAAATCATCTAAAAAATTCTTTTTCTTCTTAGCCATAACTACCCACCAATTCGATAAACTCCGGTATTACAAATTGAACACTTACCAGAAATAGCTGACCTACCATTTTTCATTTTTACCTTTTTAGGATTCTTAATCTCCACTTTTTTGCCACATTTTACACAATACGCAGTCATTTCCAATAATCCTCCTGATTTTTTAATTTATATCCTGAGCCATTCGCTCCAGTTCTTGATATTCACCCTCTATTATCTTTTGCTTTTGACGGATATTTTTTA
>JBAZGP010000452.1:0-3307 GCA_041652835.1 Lutibacter sp.
TCAAAAAAATTATCTATGAAAAGTAAAAGGCTTGAAGCTGGCTGGAATGAAGACTACTTGTTGAAAATATTAAATTTAAAAGTATGATTTTGCCCTGTTTAACTTGTATGCTATTTTTTCAATTATAAATTATTAGTTTATAATTCATTTATATGCAATTAACTACCATACATATTAAAGAACAAGTTAAATGAAGAAAACCCTACCATTAAATATATTTTATTTATTTTAATAAAAAAGGCAGTCCGAAAAGACTGCCTTTTTTTGTTTTTAGATATTTTATTTAGTTTTATCTTAATGGTTTTTAAACTATGGCTATAATGTCCCAGTTACAGGTGAAGAAAAGATGACTTCTTTCATTTAGTAATTAGTTACACAATTTACATATTTTATTTTTTTCTGTTAGTCGCAACAATTACAATTCCGCCAACCAATAAAATTACGCCAACAATTGGTGACCATTGCACCGGGTGATTTTTTTCGGCATTTATTTCAATAGGACCCAAGTCAACCACTTTTTCGGTGGTTACATAATTAAATCCGGTATAAATAATCATAAGTATTCCTATTGTGGCAATTACAATTCCTAATGTTTTTGTGTTCATAATAAAGTTGTTTAAGTTTTTTATTAGAAGAAATTTTTTAGATAACTTAAATTTACGAAAAAAAATCTGCTTTCGGCTTTTTGTCCTTTTTAAGTTTGAATATCAACGGTATAATTAATTTACATGCTTGTTGCGCTGGATAATTTATGATTTAATTTTTATAGAGCCAATTAAGCTAATACTTGCAACCAAAAATAACAAACCAATTGTGCCAAAAACGATTAGCACTTTAGTGTTGTATTGTTCATCGTAAGAATTTATAAACAAAAAAGCAGGATAACTGAGGCCGCCAATTACTAATGCGATAAACAGGGATTTTAAGATTCTTTTGATAGTCATTGTTTTGATATTAAAGAGTTTATATTTTGTGTTCTTTAAGTTATTTGGCTAATGCTGTTTTATATTTTTATTTTTTTTGAAGAATATTTTCTTTCTTGTTTTAATAGGAATACAGTGATGTTTTTTATGATAAATTTTCTTTCAGATCAATGCGATAGGGAAGTGAAAAATAAAATTTAGAACCTTTACCTTCATTACTTTCTGCCCAAATTTTACCGCCTAGCAACTCTACGTATGCTTTGGTTATTGACAAACCCAAACCGTTTCCTTGCTGTTCTGTTTTATTTAATATATCCACTTGCATAAAATTCTCAAATATGGCTTCTTGTCTATTCTTTGGAATTCCAACGCCGGTGTCTTTCACAAAAAATAACAATTCAGTTCTCCGTGTTGATGAGTTTGTTCCGGCATATCCAAATTCTATAGAACCCTTTTTAGTGTTTTTAATAGCATTTTTAACAAGGTGAATAAGCACGGAATATATTTTTTCACAGTCTGTAAGAAAAAAGGCATCTTTTTTAGGAAGGCCATTTTTAAAATGAAACTGTATTCCTTTGCTTTCAGCCTCAGGTTTAAATAAAGTGTAAATTCTTTCTATTTGCTTGTTTATATTGGTCACTTCAAGATTAACTTTTACAAGACCTGATTGTATCTTTGATATATCAACAATGTCGTTCATTGTATTGAGCAAACGGGCGCAGCTTTTTTCAACAATATTTAGATATTTTTGTTTTTTTTCACCTTTAACTCCGGCTTCTTTTAATAAACTGGTAAATCCTAAAATGCTATTCATTGGCGTTCTTATTTCATGGGACATATTAGCCAAAAATGCCGATTTCAACTTGTCGCTTTCTTCTGCTTTTTCATTTGCCTTGATTAAAGCGGCTATTTGTTTTCCTTTTTCTTCGTTTTGAGCTACAAGTTCTTTATTTGTAGCAGTAATTAATGCTAAGGCATTGTCAACATTAGAGTCGATTAGCACATCTAAATGTTTTCCTTTTTTATTTTTTTTAATGGTGGCGGCTTTACTGGCATCAACCAACTCATAAGCATTTTCTTTATTGGTAATGATTAAATTAGAAACCTGATCCTTTTTTATTTTATCGTTATTTTTCATGATTGTTAGTTTAAATAATGAAATATATTTTTTACATCGAAAAATTAATTGGACTCTGTTTTTTTAAAGATTAGCTATAATAAAGATCCTGTTCAATTAAAAATATTTTTTGCTATGATTCGTCTTTTGTTGTGCGTATAAGGCTAATGCCCGCAGCAAAAAACACGATACCGAGTACGCCAAAAACAACGAGTGTTTTAATGGCATAATTGCTATTAGAGCTGTTTACAAATAATATGGCAGTATAAATTAAACCACCAATTCCAAGGGCAGTAAGCAATGCTCCAAAGATTCTTTTTAAGTTCATTTTATTAAGTTTTAAAGTTTATTGAAAAAAACATTGATTATTTAGGCTGTATTGCAGTCTAAATAACCAATGATTTTATTAAATTATTTGACTGTTAGCTGTTAGAATTGGTATTTAATACCCAAAGCAATATCAGAACCGTAATTATTTTTGTAATAACCATCACCACCAAATTCAGGTCTGAAATCTAAAGAGATTAACAATGGAATATCAAAATTATACTCGATCCCTATGTCACCTGCAGCAAAAGCAAAGGCCTCATTGTCATAATTACGATGGTCATAATAATCTCTACCGTATGTTCCTACACCTCCACCAATACCTGCGTACCAGTTGAAACCAGCATCGATGTTCCATACCCATTGGTATAAGGCAGCAAGTTTGATAGCATCATCATCATAATGATTATTATCGTAGTCTTTTCTGTTTCTCCAACCTAAATCAAGTTCAAGTCTATTATTACTTCCTAAAGCTCTTTGATAAGTGATTTCAGTTCCGAAACCTCCACTGTCTCCTAAGCGTAAACCTAATGCATTTTTAGAGATTTTCTGAGCTTGTGCGGTGAATGCTAATCCAATTAGGATAATAGCGGATAAAATGATTTTTTTCATGTTTAAATTTTGAAATGTTCTTGCTTTTGCCAATTACCCTAATGGTTATCAGTTTAGTATAACCAAGCAAGCCGTTTTTTTAGGTGGGTTCTGGTCTCCACCTTTTTTATAATGTGGTTATATATTAGATTTTTTAATGAATAATCATTCATATAACCATACTGTAAAGATGTGGTGTTTTAGAAAAGGATGTGTTACATAATTTTAACAATAAGTTATATTATTCACACATTAAGCCAATTGATTGTGCATCCGCGGATAGGAATAAGACTTTTAAAGGGTTAGTTATTTTGATGATGAATCATCTTTACCAAATGCAAATTTTATG
>JBAZGP010000453.1:0-3285 GCA_041652835.1 Lutibacter sp.
AGCATATGCGACAAGCACATCCACGCGCCAAAACAAAATCCATAAAAAACATATCTCATTTCATTCTCCAATTAAAAAACCTTGCCAACGTTAAATTTTATTTAAGCAGGCAAATTCTTTAAAGTATTTTTTAGCCGCAAGGTTATAAACTTTACTGGCAATAACCTCAGATGAAAAACAGCCCAGATATATCTCTTTTCCATCGACATTTATCCTTGCTCTCCATTTCTTTCTCACGCAAGAATAACTAACTCCCTTAAAGCCAGATATGTTTGTCCCCGACTTGTATCTATTCATCATATTTTCAGAACGAGTACAAACCCTAAGATTGCATTTTCTGTTATCAAGCCCGTTATGATTTCTGTGGTCAACTTCTCTTGGGTCTTCAATATCGAGATTCATCACGAGGCGGTGCAAGCCACATATACTCCCTGAAACAGCAGTAACGGCGTATGTTGTATTGACACCTTCTTGCAATGACCACGAAAACTTAGAAAATCTGCTATAATCTTCTTTGTCAATCATCGCAAATTGACGTTTCCTGTTTTTAAGTTTTCCGCCCAAATATAATTTTTTAAAATTACCCACCAGACAGCTTTGGTGCGACCCAGCAATTTTCTGTGATGCAGAAGAAGTGCAACTATCTGGTGGATTTAATTCTGTTTTATTTGTACTGGGTCGCATATCTATTCCTTTATTGGCCTAATTAAATCATACTTATTTACTTTTGTCAAGCACAAAATCAAATTTATTTCAACTTTTTTTCATAGCATAAACCATTGAGGCTATGAATAATATAAACACAATTATCCAAAAGGCTATGAGCATAATTCTATCCCTATTTTTTTTAATTCCGCTTCTACTTGTTCAACATTGTCTTCATTAACAAAGTTAAATTCAAATTCACCTTTATCTTGGCCGGTGAAAATACGGCTGCCGTGATTACTGAACTGTATCATTCCTAACACTTCTCGTCATAAATTCGGTTGATTATTTCAATCTGTTTCGGCGTATAAACTTTGGGCGGAATATCGAGCAGATTAGCAATAAAATTTACTTCCCATTCATTTAAGTTCTTGCCAAAAGAATCTATATGCTCAACTAATACTTTGGGGTCAAAATTGCTCATTTTTTTATCTTTCAAAATCCCATAGGGTTTCCAGTGTCCACATTATTTTGTTTCCAAAAATTATATTGTTCTTCGGAAATGTGATTTAACTCACAACCAGAAATTGCCAAAACCAACCACCCACCGTCTAATTCTATGTCATAACTATTACAATACTTACCATTCAACACATCTTTAATCTTTCCACAGCGAGCAGCAAGCCGCCTCTTTACCATTAAATCAGTTTGCATAATTTGACACCTATCGCCAATTTTAAATACTGGAATAGTATCGCTCATTTTTCAGTTTCCTTCCTCTGGTAAGTCGTCCGGTCTGTATATTGCTTTAAAACGCTCAAAATCTTCCTTTAGTTTTTTATTTTCATCTATAAGATGCAAAACTTTAGATATAAATGGGTGTTGTTTGAGCTCATCTATCTCCACCTTTAATCCTTCTATCTCTTTGGCCAGACCATTGACAATGAACCGTATTTTCGGCAAGTCGTCCATTTCAATAGCCATTTTTTCCCTGTTACCCACAAACACCATCTGAAATTTAATCTCGTTAAATAATTCCACCTTTTCCCTGCTCATTTTTTACCTTTCTCTTACATTTATCGCAAATAAGTTTATCTATACTCATCTTTTTCTTACAAGTTGGGCAAATAACCTCATTCCATTTACGCTTTTTCATATTTCGCTCAACATTTCTTCAACCTGTTTCATTGTCTTGATTTTATTCCTATTTTCAGCACTAACCTCAATATATTCTGATATTGAATTAGTGATAAATGGGGTATATCCATCATCGGTAATTATCGGAATTATAAATATGTTTTTGCCCTTTGATAATTCTGAATGGATAGCTTGTACCATAATTTCATCTTCGCTTGTCATTTTATCTTTCCCTAAACCTATTTTTGAAACCTTTTATTCTTATATTGCTACACTCCTTTTGGCTTTCAAGCCAGTCAGGGGTTGCTATAATTTTAGAATTAAATTTATATTTTGTTTTAGGCAACTTTAATATAGGGTCAGGCGGTGAATCATCTAACGCCCAAGCTGAATATGCTTTACACATACAGCCAAACTTCTTTTCATTGCAATTTATACACGGCTTTACGCTCATTTTATCTCCGTCTTGCTATTTTCTTAATTCTATATCTGGGGGAAAGTTTAAATAGGCAAACTCTCCAAAGTATTTAATGGCAGCTTTGTCATAAACTTTAGCGGCTTCGATTTCGCTGTAAAAATATCCTAAAATTCTACGTTTCCCTTTTATCTTTATTGCAACCTCCCATTTTTTACGTTTTATTTGTTTAGAAACACCTTTATATTGACTACTGCAATTTCGCCGCTTGCTTTCATTTCTTCTA
The DNA here is from genome assembly GCA_041652835.1 of Lutibacter sp. Lineage (GTDB taxonomy): Bacteria > Bacteroidota > Bacteroidia > Flavobacteriales > Flavobacteriaceae > Lutibacter. Next base: position 2,484 of record JBAZGP010000453.1, read on the forward strand.
TTTTCAAGACGAGTGCAAATTCTAAGATTATTTTTTTGATTATCTAAACTATTATGGTTATGATGGTCAACCTCTCTTTTATCTCCCTTTGACAAACCCATTATCAATCGGGACATATAAATTCTTTCTTGTTTGCCATTTTTATCTCGTGGCGTATTTCTTGCAGCTCTACACGAATCATATATTATTTGAACAAACCATTTATGTTTTGATAGCCATTCAAAATCTTCATCATCAACAATAGCGAATTTTCCTTGTGTTAGTGGTATGGTTTTCATATTAAACTCCAATAAAAAAAGCTTACCAGAGTTGTTACGCAGTATGGGCGCAAGCCCGATATGCCTCTGGTAAGCCATATTTAATTGAGTTGTACTGCGTAACATAACCATATTAAACCATACCTTTATTGTTTTGTCAAGTCTTTTTTAATTCTTTTTCTGGCAATGTTACCCACATAAATCCCCATTCGTGTAATTTTGCCACACTACCCTCAATTAATAGATTCATTTTTTTTGAGGATAATTTTGTTATAGATGGAACAACTGGATATAATTTTTCTTCTAAAGTAAGATAAAAAGGCGTAAATTCATCTGGCAAAACAGCAAGTTTAAGTTTAGTTTCCCAATACTCAATACTATCACCAGAATCTTTTGCTAATTCACGAAGTAGAACCCCCTTCCACCATCGCCTCTGCTGGTCTGTGTATGCCTCTACTGCGTCAAGTATCTGGATTGCGCCGCCTCTTTTGCAGTCTTTTAGTATTTCCTGCAAAGGTTTCTCGAAAGCGGGCTGGCCATCAATA
>JBAZGP010000454.1:0-3279 GCA_041652835.1 Lutibacter sp.
TTTTATAGCATTCTACTGTGCTTTTTTCAATTGAATAAGTTCCTTGTTCCATTGTGTATATGTTTAATAATTAATTGTTTAAAAAGTTTGTACTAATTTTACCATGCCAGTACATAACACGTGCTATACGTCAGTTTTGCAGATAGTTTCGTGCTTAATTGATAGATTCTGCAAGCAAAACCGCACGCATAGCACCACAGTTATAAGCAAGGCGGGGGAGTGCTTCGATTTAAGTCAATCGGTAATTTGATGAAAAATAAAAGCCCCCTCCCGCATTTTTAACGTAATGAAACATTGCTTCCAAACAACTCTGTAAGTAATTCAACGTCTCCGTCAACCGACCATTCGGTGCAAGTTTCTTTTTTGCCGTAAAATTTATAACACCAAATAAACCCCTTCCTTCCTTTATTATCAACAAATCCCCAACTTGCTTTTACCTTGTCTGGATCATCGAGCTTAGTTGCGTTTGGTTTGAATATTTTAGCAACTATTTCACTATATGTTGCTTTTAAATTTCCCTGTTTACTTCCTCCGCACTCAGCGATAGGATTTAATTTTATTGTATCCATATATTTTTGGGTTTTACAATGCCCGCCCAAGGCTTTTATTTTGAGTGTTTCAATTCAAATTCAGTAAGTAAAATTGCCCAGCTTATAACACGCAATAAAAAACAAAAGGGTTTCATCTGTTATTCAGTCATGGTAGCCGTTTGCAAGTGTTGTATCGGTAGATAAAGAAGCGGTTTCAAATCCCTTTCGTTTCTTATTGCCACCGTTAGCAACAAGGCTCGAAAAGACTACACGCAGCATTTTTGCATTTAATCTTTAATTGTCCGTTGCTTGTTTGTTTACTTTTTCTGATACCGCAATAATGAAATACTTTACTATTGCATTGCCACGCTTGATTATGTTTGCATTTACGGCAAGTAAGCCCAGTTGCTAACACAGGCTCAACCGCAATAGCGGGTTTCAGTAAGTTGCCAAGTTCAGTAAATAAATCCATGTTCGTTGTATTTTGATTGTTAAGTGTTTCAAATCCCGCTACATGCGGTTAGCCTCAAACGTTATAGGGCATTTTACTGCCCGTACTCTGCAATGACATTTCCATTATTATCAAAGTACTTCATTGCCCATGTTGGATGGCAGTTTTGAGCTTTCTTTTCACCATCAAAAAGAATGTCGAGATTTCCACTACTATTGCCACTTTTTACAACACCTGTTTTATTTAGGTATGTGTTTTCAACTTTCATTCCTTTTTCGATGAATGATAATCCTCTTTGGTTTTTTACGTAATCTAAGTTCATAATTATAAATAAAAACGCCCTATAACAAGCGGTCATAAAACAGCAGGGCGTATGTGCTGTAATTAACCGTGTGCATCTATTCATCATTTGTGTCGGCTGATAGGGTTCTGCATCTAATCCCTGCCGATTTTATACCGCCAACCGTTAAGTCGCAATTCCTCCCACAAATCAACTAATTAGTTTAAAACATCAAATTTATAACAAACAAATTTATTAAACAAATTTTACTGAATTATTATTCAGTATTTTTTGTAGTAAGTATAAATAAAAAAGGGATATATTGCTATATCCCTCTATTATAATATTTTAAATATTTTTTTACTTCTTGAAATTTTCAATAGCTTCTTTAACCTTTATTTTTAGATTTCGTATGGCTATGGGGACATCATTTATTTCTTTTAAGCTTTTTTCAAGCCCTGAAACGATATCTTCCAATTCTTTTTGGTCATACTTTCCATCGGCTGCATAAGTCTTTAATTTAGCTACCTCGTTTCTTACAGACATATTTGCTTCCGTGACCTGAACTAAAAGATTACTAAGATTATCCAGTAAAACAACGACAACCGCCGCTACCTTTCCTATAAACGCCGGAGCTTTTTTCCATACGCCAAATAACATGGCTAAAATTCCGGGGATACCTATTCCGATTACCCAATTAAGAATACCATCTATTTTGCCAGGATTAATTATTTTATCGTCCTGAGAAAATACACTTACAATGCTTAATAGCATAAAAATTGATAATGTGATTAATTTTTTCATTTCTTTTTACGTTTAAAATTAAATAACTTCTTTTTTTCTTTTTCCTGACCTTCTAAAGCATCAGGTATATTTGATGTAAATTCTTGCCTTGAATCTGTATTGCCTTTCATTTTTGGCCTGTTAATTTCTATCTGATCATTACTGATCTTGTCCTTTATCATTTCTAAAAGTAGAAATGCCCCGGTTACTATGCCAGCTAAATATAATGCTATATAAGGCCAAAATTTATCCATTGAGTTCTTTTTTAATCATTTTAATAATAATCTTTAATTTACTGACGTAATCCGGGTCTGTTGCATACCCTGACCTTGCTATTTCTTCAATAAATTTCTCAGCATCACTTCTTACAGGTATAGCGCTTTCATAAATTAATTTACCCGCCATTTTAGCGTTTAATATCAATCCACCATGATCAATAAACGATTGTGCTGGGGTATCATATTTTCTGAACCAATCAGAAATATCATATAACCACTTACCATCTTTTCTTTTTGAGATGCTATGGATAACTGGATATTTCTTATCATTTAATTTATGGACCTCTTTGGTCCTCACCAACTGCTTTTTCCCTATCCAATTTTTTCCCGCTTTAATACCAAACATCATATTTCCGGGACACGATTTCCCCCAGCCTGTTTCAAGCGCTGATTGCGCTATTACTGCTATTGCTGATATTCCTGTATGCTTTTCTGCTATTTCCGCATAAGGGTAATACTCGGTTACAAATTCTTTTGGTGTCATTTATATAATTTTATTAATGTTTCATCTTTATAAGCCGTATCTACCAAGACGCTATCAATATGAATGTTTTCGTATGTTATAAATCCATTAAATGTATTTTTTTCTTCGTATAATTTCTTTTCACGTTTTTCAGCGTTTGATTTATAAATATATACCTCTTTGTTTTCACAGTCATTTTCTACCTTATATTTACTACTAAATATAGTTGAATCTGTTGAAAATTTATAAAGAACACACCATGTTAATATATAAATATATTTCATTTATCAAATTTAAGTTTTAGAACAACGTCATTTAATTGCCTGTTTAAATTATTTTGTTCCAGAATAAGTAAAGTAAAATTATCTTTTTGTTCTTTGGATAAATCTTTTAATAAAATATATAATTGCTGATAGTTGCTATTTATCTGTTGCTTTAATTCAAGAATTTCTTTTTCATTCCGTATTTCATGCTCATTAAATGTAATTTTATCT
>JBAZGP010000455.1:0-3275 GCA_041652835.1 Lutibacter sp.
TAACTTTCTAAAAATGATTAGTTGTTATATTTGTAGTTCATCCAAACTTTAAAATATGGAATATTTAGATTTTGAATTGCCAATTAAAGAATTAGAGGAACAATTGGATAAATGTGTTTTAATTGGCAAAGAAAGTGATGTTGATATGACAGAAAGTTGTAAGAACATTGAAAAAAAATTGCTAAAGACCAAAACCGAGATATATAAAAACCTAACCTCTTGGCAAAAAGTGCAGCTTTCACGTCATCCCAGAAGGCCTTATTCCTTAGATCATATCACCGCACTTTCCGGAAACACTTTTATGGAATTGCACGGCGACCGAACATTTAGGGACGACAAAGCTATGATTGGCGGATTGGGAAAAATAGGAGATCAATCGTTCATGTTTATTGGTCAACAGAAAGGATATAACACCAAAACACGCCAATACAGAAATTTTGGAATGTCTAATCCGGAAGGTTACAGAAAAGCGTTGCGTTTAATGAAAATGGCTGAAAAATTCAGTATTCCAGTAGTGACTTTCTTAGATACGCCTGGAGCTTACCCAGGATTAGAAGCAGAAGAACGCGGACAAGGTGAAGCCATTGCTCGAAATATTTTTGAAATGACCCGTTTAAAAACGCCTATTATTACCATTGTGATTGGTGAAGGCGCCTCTGGCGGTGCATTGGGAATTGGCGTTGGTGATAGGGTTTATATGATGGAAAATACTTGGTATAGCGTTATTTCTCCTGAATCATGTTCCTCTATTTTATGGAGAAGCTGGGAACACAAAGAAGAAGCCGCAGAAGCCTTAAAATTAACTGCGGATGACATGAAAAAGCAAAAATTGATTGACGGAATCATTAAAGAACCTCTCGGCGGCGCCCATTTTGACAGAGAAACTGCTTTTAAAGAAGTTGAAAAAACCATTTTGAAAGCTTATGGTGAACTAAAAAATTTATCTGCTGAAGAACTCGTAAAACTACGAATGGATAAATACGCCAATATGGGTGTTTTTAAGGGATAGTTATTGGTTGTGAGTTTTTAGTGCTGAGTTTTTAATTTTGAGTATTGAGTTTTTTTAACATCTAACTTTTAAGATTTAGTATCTAACTTTCAAACTTTAAACTTTCAAACTCTTAAGTTATGTATATCCTTTCACCTCAACAAACTGCAAAAGCCGACAAAGCAACCATAAAAAATACCGGAATAACTTCTGTTGATTTGATGGAATTTGCAGCTACATGTTGCTTTAATTGGTTGCACGAAAAGCTACAGGGAAAAAATATTAAAATTCTTATATTTTGCGGCATTGGCAATAATGGTGGTGACGGATTGGTCATTGCAAGACTTTTACACCAGCATAACTATCGCGTAAATTGCTATATTGTTAATTTTAGCGATAAAAGAACCGATGAATTTTTAACAAATTATAACAGGCTAAAAGACATTGAATTAATACCAATTGAGCTAAAAAACGAAAAAGACTTTCCTAAAATTACTGTGGAAGATTTTGTAGTTGATGCGATATTCGGAAACGGATTAGCCAGAAATCCAGAAGGATTCACCAAAAAATTAATTCAGTATATTAATAGGAAATCTACTTTTACACTGGCTATTGATTTTCCTTCAGGATTGTTTGGAGATAAATCAGTTTCTGATATAGAAGCCGTTATAAAAGCCAGCCATATTTTAACCTTTCAAACACCAAAAATGGCTTTTTTGTTGCCTGAAAATAAAGATTTTGTGAATACTTGGGAAGTTATTGATATTGGTTTGGACCAAAACTATATCCAAAGTTTAAAGCCTAAAACCCATTATATTACAAAAGATGACATCTTTCCGTTGTATAAACAACGAAACAAATGGGATCATAAAGGCACTTATGGACATTCACTCATTATTGGTGGTAGTTTTGGTAAAATGGGCGCAGTTACTTTGGCTTCCAAAGCGGCTTTAAAAATTGGAAGCGGATTGGTTTCTGCCTATATTCCGAAGTGTGGCTATACCATTTTGCAAATTTCAGTTCCTGAAGTTATGGTTGAAGTAGACACCGATTCAGCATTGACTTATTTTAATTTTAAAACAAATCCCACTGTTATTGGCATCGGTCCCGGAATGGGAACCTTGGAAAAAACCGCTCAGGGTTTTGAAAATTTTATTAAAGAAAATAAACTTCCTTTGGTTATTGATGCCGACGGAATTAATTTACTTTCCAAAAATCAATTGTTGCTAAATTATTTGCCTAAAAACACCATTCTAACACCACATCCAAAAGAATTGGAACGATTAATCGGCGCTTGGGAAAACGATTATGAAAAACTGCAAAAAGTCACCGAATTTTCCAAAAAATATGAAGTGATTGTAGTCGTAAAAGGTGCACATACAGTAATAATTAGCGGTGGAATGATGTATTTCAATTCAACTGGAAACCAAGCTCTTGCCACTGGTGGAAGCGGTGACGTGTTAACTGGCTTAATTACCGGACTTATGGCGCAAGGTTATGAACCAATAAATGCGGCCATTTTTGGTGTTTATCTGCATGGCAGAACTGCAGATATCGCTTTACCAAAAACGGGCTATGAAACTTTCACAGCCTCCACTATTTTCAAATATTTGCCTGAAGCTATTTTAGAAGTCTGCAAATAAAAAAGAAAATTAAAAAAAGCCCGTAAAACGAGCTCTTTGATATTTTACCGGTTATTTCAATATTTATAAACCATCGCATTAATATTCATTCCGGCGCCCACAGAGGCCATCAATACAATATCTCCTTTACTTATAGTATGAGGTTTAAGTTTTCCATGTTTCACCAAATCGAATAAAGTAATAACGGTTGCTACAGAACTGTTTCCTAATGTATGAATACTCATTGGCATAACCTCATCAGGAATTTGAGTGTTGTACAATCGGTAAAATCGTTTGATTATGGCTTCATCCATTTTTTCATTGGCCTGGTGAATCATAATCTTTTTTACGTCTAAAATATCTATCCCACTTTTATCCAACGCATCTTTCATTGCCAGTGGAACAAAGTTCAATCCAAATTCATAAATTTTTCTACCATACATTTTTATATAACGAACATGTTCATCTTCTGTTTTATCGAACGATTTTCCAAAGAACAAATAAAAACATTCTTCAAAAGTGTAGGTTTGTGCGGAATGGCTTAAAATACCAGTTTTAGCATCGCTTTCCACCGCCTCAAGAACACAAGCTCCTGCCCCATCTGAATAAATCATGGAATCTCGGTCATGGTCATCTAAAACTCTCGAAAGTGTTTCTGTTCCAAT
>JBAZGP010000456.1:0-3274 GCA_041652835.1 Lutibacter sp.
TGATTGTAATTTATGATTTTTAGCATGTGCAAAAAAAGTACATGCCATTTTGTAAAGTTTCATTTTAACACTCCATATTTAAGTTATTGATTTTATTAAACTATTATGATTTGTGTAACAAATATAGCTTTGGCATAACAGCATTAATGCTAGCGATGTGTAAATATTTAAAGGCAACTATTCGCTCAAGCGCCGCTTGGCTTGCCGTTCGCTAACGCTCACTTGTACATGTTTTTACGCTTCGCTGACTAAAACTTAATCTGTCAAAAGAATTGTTCTGAGTTTTGATTATAGCATATTTTTAGCCAAAAGTAAATAGCTAGCGCCCATTATCATAACATATAGTTTGGCTGGGGTCAGAACGGGGTGGTTTTGGGGTGCTATTTTACATGTAAAGTGTATATATAAAGTATATATATTGTTAATATATCGACGCATGGCGCTGTGGCGAATATACGCGGGTGTGATGATTGACATTCAAATGTTGGTTAAAATCCAACCAGCGCCACCAAATAAATCAAAATATATTTTTACCTATCCCATTAAAAAACTATTGACATTCATAAATACCACTTGTTTTATAGTGTTTTATACACATAAATTAATTTGTAAATATATTAAAATAATTGTGTATTGGTGTTGACATGCAAATATAATTATAGTATTATGTGTACATAGCAGATTGATAACGTTAACTATAACTAACAACGTTAATTGATAAAAGCACTTTGTCAGTCTGCTATAAAAAACTAATAAAAAAAGGAAAAGGAGATAACAAAATGAACAGCATAATTTTTGGGAACAAAGAATACAAATTAATTTCGGAAGCGGATTATAGCAACCGAGTATTAACCTACCAAGATTTTAATTCTGTAGAAATTGGCGATAATTTTGATTTCGAAATGGTCGCAAAAGCAATCGGCGAGGACGGCGAAGAATATAACGTTTTTTGGATTTTCACCGACACAAAAGGAGAGGAACAAGAATTGGATTGTTTCGATTATTCGATAATTAATCGCGTCGAAATCTGCTAACTAACAAAAAAGGAAAAGGAGATAACAAAATGAGCTTAAAATCAAAATTAAATCTTGCTGCAATTAAAATGTTACCACGCTGTTACCAATCTTTTTGCAATCAAAAAACCGGAACAGAACGAGGAAGAGTAGAGTGTATAATTTTAAATCAATTGCAAAATTATCAGGCACTTGACAACATGAATGATAAGCAAATTAATAGCGTAGATTCACAAATACTCGATGTAATTAATTATAAATTAAGTCAATAAAAAAGGAAAAGGAAAATGAGCATAAAAGACAACACATTTGCAGCAGCTTGCTACAATGACAATTCAATTGAAGAACTTCAAGATGCGATTTCATCTGGTGCTGATGCAGTAGATTGCAAAAACTGGGGAATAGATGCAACGACATGGATGGAGCAAATGAAACTAGCGCTACAAGAAAAAATTTCAAATCAATTCCAAAACTAACTAACAAAAAAGGAAAAGGAGAAAACAAAATGAATGATTTTATGCAAATATCTTTTGCTGAATTAGAAAAATTACATATACATGCGCTATCTACCGCTAGAAAGATAAGAGCAGAAATAAACCGACGCGAAAAAGAATGCTTAGAATCAAAAGGGTACCAATTCTTTATCAAAGGAGATAACAATGAGTGATGTAAAAAGAGTAAAACCACGTTTTTTAAGTGCAGCACGCGAAGCAAAACTACAACAAGAACCGGTCGCAAGAGAAAAAAGAACAGATTTTTTTTCAGACTTGGAACTAAGAAAGATTTTTGTACGCGTGTTACAACAATCGATTGCCGAATTTAACTCAAAAATTAGGCAAAAAGAGCAACAAACTATTAAAAATAAAATGTAATAGGGAGATATAATAATGGATTGGTTCACTTACGTAGTATTCACCCCAGTTTTAACATTCGTAATCGGATCTTTAATTTACATTGTTTACAATAAATTAAAATCGAGTTTACAATTAAAAAAACCAATGGCAACGAGGATTTGAAAAATGAGTACAAATTTATTATGTCGTCCAGTAATTAAACGAGAATCTTTTGTTTTAAGCGACGAATTAAAATACATTTTCCGAAAACAACAAGATAATACTACAGTATGCAAGTTTATCATCAATTATGAAAGAGATTATTGGAAAATTTATCTTGATGCGTTAAAAGATGCAGAAGTAGCGGGTATTATAACTTTGATTGAATATTTAGAAAAATTTGAAATTTTGGAAATTAACGAAGAATAAAAAACAAGCACACTAAATTTATGAGCAAAAACCCAGGGATTGACAAACTTTGTAATCATCAAATTTTAACTGTTGAGGAAGAGCGAGAATTAGCAGTTAAAGCAAACACCGGCGATATTGAAGCAAGAAACAAACTTATCAAATGCAATATAAAACTAGTAGTATCAGCAGCAAAGAAATATTTTTATAGAACCGATTACGAAGATTTAATCATAACTGGAATCCTTGGGTTAATACACGCAATAGAAAAGTTTGATGCAACGCGAGATGTACGTCTTAGCACTTACGCTACTTTTTGGATTGATGATTATCTAAAAAGGGCGGCGTTAAACGAATCAAGAACTATTGCAATTCCTTTTCGCAGTCGTGATGTACAAATTAATATTTTATCGCTAGATGATATTGGGCAAGATTCAAAATTTACAGAAACAATTATCGATGATAGCGCAAAAAACCCTAGCGAAACTTTAGAAGTTGAATCTGATATTAAGTTTGCAAAAAGCTTGATTGAAGATTTGAAAACAGAGGAGCAAAAAGTAATTCTTATGTATCTTGATGACTACAGCATCACTAGCATAAAAGAAACTTTAGGCTATAAAAACCGAGAAGCTGTGAGGCGAGTTATTCTTCGAGCAATCGAAAAATGTAGGAAAAAAGTAAGCTTGAATTTTATTAACGAGTATAAAATAAGGAGTAACAAAAATGATTGACTTTATCGAGCAAATTTCAAAAATACACGGAAAAATAGCAGCTGAATTGCACACTATTGAAATAACACCGGAGGAAGACAGGTTTTGGGAAAAGGAAAAAGGAGGTTATGACCCTGACGCCGACCCACCAGAAGAGATGACACAATACGAAGATGATTTGTTGTCTGATAGGTCTAGGGATTAGCCATGAACTTAAACTACATCTTAGAAAATAAAGATATCCCAGACAGTGACAAACTAGAATACTTAGACTTTGCACAACAGATTTGCCCGCAGTCTTTGCCTGAAG
>JBAZGP010000457.1:0-3271 GCA_041652835.1 Lutibacter sp.
AATAAAGTGCTTTAAAGGTACTACAAGCCCATTCCGGCGGTGTAAAATCAGCACTCAATTCCTGTATTTTTTTAATCATATTGCCAACTTCTTCGTGTTCATCTTCTATTAGTGAAAGGGCTTTTTCGTCAAATTCAAAATTATAGTTTTCGGTTTTTGCTTTAATGGCTGGAAATAGAACGAATTCTTCTTTTCTCATGTGCGTAGTCAATTCACTTGAAATGGCAGAAAATAGCTGTGCAATTTCAATGGTTTTTGGCTCGTGCTGTCCATGAACACTGGCAACCTTTTCGGCAAATTCACTTATAATACTCAGATTTTGTTTTATGTAGGTGTGATGAACATAAACAATGTAATCTGCTAAAAATTCTGCACTCCAATCTTTAAAATTTAAATTTGGTGAATCACTTTTTGGTTTGTTATTCATTAAATCATTGACTACTTCATCAACATTGATATTTGCTTTTTTGCAGGCATTTTCTACCGTTTTACCTCCACCACAGCAAAAATCTAACTTATATTTCTTGAATACAGAAGCAGTGCTGATGTCATCGCTAACAATTTCGGCTATGGTTTTATTCTTAAGATCCAACATTAATCAAAATTTTATAAAGCAAATATACAAAAATATTAATAAAAGATAAAAAAGTCTTTTAATTTTATGTCCAAAAACAATCCAAATAATCGGTAAACATGTGAAATAATAAGCCTATTGCAATTATCCTTGTTTTTGAAAAAAATAATAATAAAAAATAAAAGGAAATAGCATAATAGGAGTGAAGTGGGTGGTTGTTTATGCTGCATCTGGTTGCATCAAAAATGGGTGTTGCCAACAAATGATCTAAATCTACCAACATGGTTAAAACAAAAATGAGCCAAACCCATTTCCAGTTCTCTCTAAAGAAATAAAAGGCAATTGCACCTGGAAGTAAAAAGTGCATTCCGTAATGTGTTATAAATCTAAGAATTTCCAATACTAAAAATTAATTTTTTGTTTTTCCAGATAATTAAGCGCATTTGGACCTTCCATAAAAAGCAAATCCAAGATGCTTAAATTGGAAATGAAACCGTGATTTTCATAAAACACCTGGATATAGCGGTCAAAATTGTAAGCTATTTTTGGTTTGTCTTCTGCCAAATTCCTTAAATCCAATATTTTAGGTGCTTTGTGATATTCTATAGTTTTTTTAGTTGGAATTTGAAGCGGTATTGCATCCATAATAATTTCGTGTGCCAAGAAATTCAAATCCAATAAAAAATGCATTTTTTTTTCAAAAACCGGCAGTAAATCTTCTATATAAAATTCATAAAAAGGAGACGAACTGTAAGCGGTTTTCAATGTTTTTAGATGTTGCTTATGCCAATCATCTTTATAATCAATTTTTACATCTTTTGTTTTTTGCTTAATTTCTTTAGTATGCTGAACAGGAACATTTAAGAGTTGTTTTCCTTGAGCAGTATAAATATAACAACGGTTTCTATAGGTTTGTTTCTGAAAATTATCTTCTGTTTCAAAAATAATCTCATCAGTTTTTGCAATAGCAACATATTGTATTATAGGTGAAAAATAAGTTGGTTGCAATAAAATCATAAATTTATTCAGCTTTTTTGCGCTTTCTGAAAAAACTAAATGCATACCAAAGTGCAAGAGCACCTAAAAAATAGTATAAGTAGGAAACAGGTTTTCCGCTGCCATGAACAGTGGTAAATAACCGTTCCCATCTTATTTTTTCTGCAATTCCTTGTCCGTTAGTATCCCAGCTAAACCAGATAAATACAGGTTTTCCAACCACGTGGTCAAAAGGAACATAACCCCAATAACGGGCATCTTCAGAATTATGTCTGTTGTCGCCCATCATCCAATAATAATCTTGTTTGAAGGTATAAGAAGTGGCCAGTTTTCCATTGATGAAAATTTCATCTCCGTTTGTGGTTAAATTATTATTTTCGTAAACTTCAATAATTCGTTTGTAAAACGGTAATGATTTTGAATTTAATGCCACTGTTTTTCCGGCTTCAGGAATATAAATTGGTCCGTAATTATCAGCAGACCAAGCATATTGCGGATTGTGCGGAAATACTCCCGGGTTGTAATTTCCTTTTGGCGCAATTTCTTTGGTAACACTTTTAACTAGCGGATTTAATTTTAGTAAGCCTGCATTTTCATCAGTCAAATTAAGCAAGTAATAATCACCTAAAAATTGACCTTCCGTAACATTGTATCTTTTTAGGGAAGCTGGGGACAGTTGTTGCCCATCTGTTACAACTTTATGGATGTATTGTGTTTTAGCTCTGTCTGGAAGTATTGATCTTTCACCATTGATATAAATATAGCCGTCCTTTATTTCTAAGGAATCACCGGGAATACCAACACATCTTTTTACATAATTTGATTCTTTGTCGATAGGCTTGTCTACGTGAATTTTGGATTGATCTCTAAAAAAACGAACAGTATCAACAGGCCAGTTAAAAACCACAATTTCATTTCGTTTAATCTTTTGAAAACCAGGCAATCTGAAATAAGGTAAATGCGGAACTTTTAAATATGATTTTGCTTTCAAAAATGGCAAGGAATCATGAACCATTGGTGCTGCAATTACCGTCATTGGTGTTCTTGCACCATAATGAAATTTACTTACAAATAAGAAATCCCCTACCAATAATGATTTTTCTAAAGAAGAAGTTGGGATGGTGTAAGGTTGCATAAAATAGGTGTGTACCAATGTTGCGGCAACAATAGCAAATACAATGGAGCTTACCCATTCACCGACTTCAGTTCTTGACTTTAAGCTTCTGTCTTCAACATAGTTAACATCAGCAATATAGTTTAAATAATAAATGTAAAAACCAAGAGTTAGAACTGCCAAAACAGCATCTATAGTTTTGTATTTCCCAAAACTTCTTACGGTTTCAACCCAAATTACGGGAAACATCAATAAATTTATAATAGGAATAAACAATAAAATAATCCACCAAGTTGGTCTTTTGATGATTTTTAACAGCACAATGGCATTATATATTGGAACTATTGCTTCCCACGATTTTCTGCCTGCTTTTACGTATAATTTCCATGTTCCTGCAAAATGAATTACTTGAACAATCAAGAAAAATATAAACCATTGTATCATTGTCATAATTAATTTTGTTAAATGTTATTAAGACCTAAAACGTCTTTCATAGTAAAAATGCCTGTTTTTCCCACAAGCCATTCTGCAGCAATAACTGCTCCTAAAGCAAAACCATCTCTGCTGTGCGCTGTATGTTTAATTTC
>JBAZGP010000458.1:0-3270 GCA_041652835.1 Lutibacter sp.
GAAAAACCTATCCAGGGAGCCATAACCATTCAGGCAATGATGTCAAAACCAAAATTAATTTTATTAAAAATTAAAGACTTATTAACGGGTGATTTAAAGAAAATTTATAAAACAATCGATACCAAAACACCTGCTATAATTATTTTTACAACTGGCACCACAGGAGCACCAAAACCAGCGTTATTAAGTCATGAAAACATCATTATTCAAAATGAAATCCTATGTAAAGGAGCTCAAATGGATAAAAATAACCGAACATTGGTAAATCTGCCGCCAAGTCATGTAGGTTGTATCACAGAAACCTTACTTACAACATTTTATATGGGGGCCACAGCTGTTTTACTTAAAATATTTAATGTAAAATTTTCGCTTGAAGCAATTGAAAAACATAAAGTTACACTTTTGGGTCAAATTCCGACACAATTCAGAATGATGTGGGCAGAATCCGATTATAAAAAATACGATTTGTCGAGCTTAAAATTTGCCGCTATGGAGGCTCAGCGGTTGATGTTGAATTTTTGAATAAATTGGCATTAATGGCACCAAAATTTGGCACTGGAATAGGAATGACAGAAACTGCAGGCTTTACTACTTTTACACCCGATGGAATTTCAGTTGAAGAAATGGCCGGACAAGTGGGCTGTTATTTTGAGGATTTGGGTAAAATTTCCATTCGTGAGCCTATGAATGAGGACGGTAAAGCCGGAAGGGAGCTTTCAGATGGTGAAATTGGAGAAATTTGTTATCACCCGCCTATTGTATTTTTGGGTTACTATAATTTTCCGGAAGCCACAAAAAAAGCAATATCAGAAGAAGGAATTTTATACGGTGGTGATTTAGGTTATTTTAAAGAAATGGGTTCTTACAGGGCTTTGTATCTTTCAGGCAGAAAAAAATTCGTGATTAAGCAAAAAGGCTATCAAGTTTTTCCCGATGAAGTTCAATCTTTTATTTCTGAGCATCCTAAAGTTGATGAGGCTGAAGTGGTTGGCATTAAACATCATCTATTCAGTGAAGGAATTTTTGCTTTCGTAAAACCAAAACCCGATGTTGAACTGTCTCCTGCTGAAATTCTTCAATATTGTAAAAATATAGCCGCCTATAAACGACCTCAACATATAGAAATATGGCCTGTTGATAAACCTTTCCCAATTACCAAAACAACAAAAGTTGATAAATTGGAACTTATAAAAATAGCTGATGTAATTGTGGAAGACTTGCGCAAAATTGGAAAATGGGATGCTAAACATTATTCACATTAATTTAGCTTCTTTGCAGTATTTAAAAATTTGAAAATAAAAGATGCTAAAAATACTTTTTATTAAAGAAAAATAAATTCTTATTTGAATCAATATAATAATGAACTGTAATACAAAGCTTTAAATTTAACCGCAATGTACGCAATGTGTTGTAAATCAACTATAATCAATATTGCGACCTTTGCTTTTTCTTTGCGACCCTTGCGGTAAAAAAAATAACAGTCTAACAATCAATTAGTTTTAAAATATTAATATTCTGATTAGTTACGAAAAATCAATTAAATTAACAGTCTTTCTTATTAGGAGAATTACATCCAACGGGCTAAAGTTATAAACCAAAATAAAATTTTCATATTTTAAACCCTATTTAATTCTTCCATTAATGCTTTTCGTTTAGGGTATTCAGCCCTAAAATACGCAATTAATTCATTGGACTTTTGTTTTCCTCCAAGGTTGATTATTCGCCTTAAATACCTGCAAGCTTCCTGATAATGGTTTCTTCCCATGCTGTTTGCCATATATTTAATGACCGCTTCAGCATATAATTCAACTATTTCATTTGCATAATTGTCTGAAAGATATTCTTCATAATGCTTAATATTGCTTAAGTTGGGTGATTTTTTAACCAACTCAAAAAGTCTTTCCCACCAAGCTTCTTTGATGTAAATACTTGCTATTAATCCAGTGTCCAACCATCCTTTTTTTGTAGTAATATCCTGTATTATTTCTTCCACAAAATTATTCCACTTTTGAGGCTTTACGTTTTGTTTTAAGATTTGATAGTAATCCTGCTCATTCCTAAAATTATCAATAAAAAGGAAGCGGGCGTATTCAATAATCTTCTCAACATCATTTTGTGCTTGTGCTATTTTCAACAACCAGCCGTACCACTCTTTTGCCAATCCAGGTTTATCCTTCATATCAAAGTTTATCCCATCTTGCGCAATAGAAACAGCTTTTTCATAATTCTTATTTTCTAATGATTTTTGAATAGCTGCACGACGCAGCTTTGAATTGCTAATGTTCTGTTCCAAATATTTCTCCGCTTCCTTTTCACCTTTGGTTTCTAATAAAATATTATATTTTATGTTTTGTGCTTCTTCCCTTTCATAATCCGATTTTTGTACATTGTCAATTTGTGCAAAAATGTATTCTATTTCATCGTTAGTTTTCAGCAACGTTGAAGCAATACGCAGTACCCCAATATGCCATTCCCAATCTTCATATATTTTTTCATCAAATGCAGAAAAACAATATTCAATAATATGTTTCCTCATTTTTTCGTCGGTTTGTTCTGATGCAATTTGAAAAAGCATTTCATAAGCGGCAGCAATACATCCACCAATATCACCGTTGCTGTCGTCGGAATATTGCAGGGCTTCAGTCATTTGTTCCATTACAGCAGTGCAAATAAAAACGGCACTTCTAAAATTGCCGTTAGCTATCTGTTTTTGCGCCGCTGCCAATAAAGTGTCTATGGCATAGCCAACATGTCTCGAAGACGACCAGTCGATAAATCCATGCCTGTCGGATGCAGAACGCAAAATTGATTTTACCTGTTTAACATATAACTCTTTAGACTCATCAGTATTGTATTGGGCAAATGATGATAAAAAAAGATTTCTAAAATCAGTATTTTTAGTTGATTTTTCCCTTATAAATTGTTTGAGTTCATCGTGTGTTACATTTTTGAGCAATTCGTTTACCTGTTCGGCAACGGTTTTGCGTTTTGCGGCTTTGGGGGTTTTCTCTTTCTTTTCGCTTTTTGGTTTCTTGCTTAAATCCAAAACATCTTGTTGCATATAAAAAATTACGGCAACTACATGTTTGCAAATCGGTCCCATATCATACGGGCAACTGCATACATAATCGGTTATCATTCCATTTTTGAGTGACAATTGTACTAAATAATCTTCTGTGCCTTCAACAATGGCTTCATATTCGCCGTGGCTTATTTCTTCGGGTTCATTTACATGTCCGTTTTTAAAGTACGATAAACCACGCTTTAAGA
>JBAZGP010000459.1:0-3256 GCA_041652835.1 Lutibacter sp.
TCGCATTCATGAAATATTTGAAGCACTTCTTCAAGTTTTAATTTATGAATATTATTTAATTTTTCCTGTGCAATCATTTGAATAATAATTAATTTCACATTTGCGAATAGTTATTATCGGGGTGTTATGCAACAGTTTAACGGCCGTAGTAATCTTTTTGAGATTCACAATTATCTCTAAAATCTCCACTATCTTTTACTGTTGATATACTTGAATAGTCTGGTGGTAATCCAGTCAGCTCGCTAATAATTCCTTTACCTGCACACGTTTTACAGTGCGAAAATTTACTGGTAGTATCAAAGTTTTCTTGTTTGCCAGTTCCGTTACAAATTGGACATTTTTGCCACATATTTATTTGATTTAAAAGTTAATAATAAAAACCGATTGCATAACACGCAATAAAAAACAAAAGGGTATTATCTGTAATTCAAGCGTGGTAACTGTTTGCAAGGTTTGTATCGGTGGATAAAGAAGCAGTTTCTAATCCCTTTCGTTTCTTATTGCCAACGTTACCTGCAAGTGTAAAAACGCTCCGTTCAAATATTCCTGCTTAATTTAAAGCGTTTTTTGCTCGCAATCATTTTTGAATCAGAATCTTTTATCGCATCTTCAATTGAATTTGAAACAATTGAAGTACCAACTGAATAATAATCATTGGTTTCAACTTCATTTTCAACATCAGAAAACAATATAAACTCATCTCCAGCATATCGCAAAAGCGTTCCATTGTGCTTAATGGTTGCAATTGCTTTCTTTATATATTCATCACCAAAAGTATGCCCATTTTCGTTTACTTTATGTAGGTCGTTAATATCAATAAAATAAACATATTTAGCCTTAATTTGGTCAATGTTTTTATAAAGCCAATTCCTATTAAGCAAGCCAGTTAAAGAATCGTAATACGCTAAGTATTTCAATTCTTTATATTCTCTGTATATTCTTTTAATTCTGGAAAACATATTTCAAATTCTTTAATTGTTAAGTGTGTCCAAAAATGCTGTTCTTTAAACCAAAACATAACAGCAATTGCATTTTTTTTTGGTCTTACCCATAGTTTTTCAGCTTTTAAATATCCTATTGCGTACTGTCTTATTGTTTGCCTGTTTTGTTCAATTGAATAAGTTCTTGTTCGTATTCCAAATTCAGTTAAACTGCCAGCTCTCCAATATTCAAAAGTGAAATAATAAGGAGCTAACTCCTCAATTGTCGGTATTTGTTGTTGTAATCTATACATACATCTAAACAGTTATTTTTACAAATTTCATCTTTAAAACAATCGTGTTTTTTAAACCATTCCGCACGTTCGTTTCTCATAGTTTCTGAAACTTTGCCAATTGGTTCGCCTTTTTCTCTCATATAAATTACACAAGGGAAATGAAAATCACCAGCAATAACCGAATCATCTAAAACCAAAGCACATTTTTTTGAATCAGTTTCAATCATTCCACGAACATTTCTATCTTCTGCAAAATGTTTAATTCTGTATTTAAAAATTGGGTGCGCTTCTTTTATTTCAGCTTCAACCTCATTTAATCTTGGTATTGGTTTATTCCATTGTGCAGCCGAAATAATACGAATATCTGCAACCCCAAGTTTATGAGCAAAACGAATAGTATCAATTGTTTTGTCAATATTTTCAGGCGTTAAAACAACGCCAACTGTTACATAAGTTAGTTTTGATATTGTTTCAATATTTTCAACTACTTTTAACCAAGAGCCTTTTATTTCACCCGCCATTTTGTCCCCATCATCTGCACAACAAGTATCTAAAGAAATTGAAAAATCATTACAACCAGCATCAATCAATTGTTTGTAAAGTTCAATTTTATTTGAGCCATTTGTTGAAATTGCAATTCGGGTTATTCCTCTGCTTTTTGCATAAGCAATAATTTCAACTATGTTTTTATGTAGTGTAGGTTCGCCACCCGAAAAACGAATATTTTCTAAAGGCATATTTAAACACCATAAATCAATATTGCGTTTTATTTCTTCAAAAGAAAGCTCTTTAATCTTTCTTTGTCCGTATATTTCAGCTTTTAAACCTCTACAATATGGGCATTTGAAATTACAGTATTCAGTAATAATCATTTCACATCTTTTCATTTGCGAAGTTTCGGACGTATTTAAAACACGTTCATCCGATAATGTATAAAATCCTATTTCTTTTAAGTTCATTGTTTTACGTTTAAAAATTAATAAAAAACGCCAGCAGCTAACAACGTGTATAGTGCATGGCTTGTTTCTTGGTTATTCAAGTTCTCAGCTTCGTTCATAATTCAGTTTATAATTTTTTATACCCACAAAATTAAACTAATTAATTATTAAATGCAAATTAAATGCAAGGTATTTTTAATTGTTTTATGGTTACCTTTATATCCCTGTATTTTAACGTTTTAAAATTAAAATAATCGCTGCTGTCTTTTGTGCAAATTGAAAGCGTTTACACCCGCTTGAAAATATTCTGAATCAATATCCATAATATCTAAATCAAAGCCTTCAATTTCGGCTGCGATAGCGTGGTTAAAACTGCCTCCGTGTGTATCTAAAATTATCATTCCTTTAGTTGCATATCGGTTTAAAAGCCATCTATATAATTGCACAGGCTTTTGGGTCGGGTGTCGTTTATTCAGTTCTTTTTGAACCGAGTATTTAAACATCTTATTTGCACCATCAAAAGAAGTCCAAGCAAAGTCAAACATTCCAAAACTCATTCCTTCGGGTTGCATTTTATCCCAAATTATACAATGTTTTGTCGGTGGCAAAGCGTAATAATTACCGCCCCAAATTATTTGGTTTTTGCTTATTCTAAATAGTTCAGCAAAGTAATTCATATCAATTGGCTTGTTATCCCATTCTTTAGCCTTTAATCCTTTGTCGGTTACAAGTCGGGGGCTGTTGCCTATTCCAATTCCAAATTCAGGGTCAACAATAGCCAAATCATAACATTTATCCGACTTCGACTTCATAAACTCAATGCAATCCACATTGAAAAAATTAATATTACTCATTTTTGATATTTTAATTGTTATTTTTGATAACTCCCTTTATATCCCTGTATTTTTATGAGGTAAATATTTTGCATCGCATTCTTTTATTAGTGTTAGAACATCAAAAAATTCAACGTCTTCATTTTTTATCCTTTTAATTCTCATCCCTCTATCTCTATAATATTGATTTTTATTTTTATCTCTTTTACTTTGATCTAATGAATTATGGTATTTGCCATCTATTTCAATGACTAAATTATAAGGACGTG
>JBAZGP010000460.1:0-3249 GCA_041652835.1 Lutibacter sp.
CGCAGCGTATGCAGCAGCCAATGCAGCAGCCTATGTAGCCTATGCAGCAGCCTATGCAGCAGCCAATGCAGCAGCCTATGCAGCCTATGCAGCAGCCTATGCAGCAGCCAATGCAGCAGCCTATGCAGCCTATGCAGCAGCCTATGCAGCAGCCAAGAAAAAACTAAAAATAAAAATTATTAGTTTTGGGATTAAATTAATTAAACAAGAAAATTTATAATTTACATGAAACCACGTTGTAAAAACAAATCAAATTGTGAGTTTAAATGTATTTATCAGTTAAAAAAATAAAAGGAGAAAAATAATGTCAATCTTAATAGGAGTAATGGGAGATAGCGGAGCTGGTAAGAGCACAAGCATCCGAAATCTTGATCATACAAAAACATTTTATATTGATGCTGATAGAAAAGGATTACCGTTTAAGGGATGGAGAAAGAAATATAATAAAGAAAATAAAAATTATATTCAATCCTCTGATATTCAGGAAATAGAAAAACTATTAGCAATAATCGATAAAAACCCTGCATATTCAAACATCGAAGCTGTAATAATCGATACTATTAACGCTTGTATGCTTGATCAAGAAATGTCCAGAATGAAAGAAAAAAATTACGATAAATGGATTGATCTTGCTCAAGATGTATATGAATTGCTTTCAAAATCATTAGTTCTTAGACCGAATCTTTTTATTATATTAATGGCTCATGTAGAGGATATTCAAGACGATGGAAGTCATTCATATAGAATACAGACTTCAGGACGTAAACTCCAAAAGATTAAGCTTGAATCTAAAATGACTACTGTCCTTTTTGCTAAGGCTCAAGCCGGAAAGTATTACTTTGAAACTCAATCAAACTTCAGCACAGCTAAAAGCCCTATGGGATTATTTGATACTCAACAGATAGATAATGATCTTAATTATGTATTAACAAAATATAAAGAATATGAATCAGACTTTCCATTTATGCCAGAAGTAAAAAAAGAAAATAACAAATAAAATAAAAAAAAGGAA
This sequence comes from Lutibacter sp., assembly GCA_041652835.1. Taxonomy (GTDB): domain Bacteria; phylum Bacteroidota; class Bacteroidia; order Flavobacteriales; family Flavobacteriaceae; genus Lutibacter. The sequence goes on from JBAZGP010000460.1 coordinate 1,013, forward strand.
AAAAAATGAGAACATTTAGTAAAAACATTAATCAATTTAAAGTTTTAGTGCCTATAAATCGTTATGTTTGTAAAATTTTAGATATTAAAGAATGTCAAAATAAAGAAAAAACAAAAGACATGGTTGTAATTGAACTTGATATAGAAGAAGGAAATTATGCAACTTGTTTCAGTGATAAACCACTCAAAAAATATTTTGTTGATGGAGAATATTTTGAAAGAAATCTTGCTGGCTTTTGTTTAATGGTTAGGCAATCAAATAATATGTCTATTGATGTTAAAGTATTTAATCCTAAAGAATTTATTGGACTTAAAGTAGGTGCTTTTATAACTCAAAAAGAAGGAGAGTATAAAGGTAATTTATTTTTAAAAAATGAAATAGTTTATTTTTGTACTGTAGAAGATTGTTTAAATTTCAAATATGAACCAGTAATTAAACATAAAAAAGATGAAGATTTACCTGAGATTGATGCTGAAAACATGGAAATACCATTTTAAAGAGTTAAATTATGAATGATCTAAATTTTGATCACATTCTTGATAAAGAGATTGATGAACGTACCAGAGACGATGAAGAATCTGAAGAGCTGGATTGGAACGATATTGATGAAGAGGATTACTGGTTTTATAAACAGAAACGGAGGTTTTAATCATGATTGTATCATCAGAAGACATTGAAAATAGTACGTTAAACGAAAGAATAAAAGAAAGTAATAGTAAAGTACTAGAGAATAAAGATAATGCGTTAAAACAAGCAGAAATGCGTTTAAATGAGCAATACAATCAACTCAGGGAGAAGATAAGCCATGCAAACCTGTAATAAACATTTTTACTGTCTGATTGTTTATGAAACAGAGCTTCAAGAATGCCCTGTTTGTGAAATGGAAGAGAATTATAAAAGTCAAATTTCAAATTTAAGGAATGAACCTGTTAATGGTTGGAATAAAAAATCAGGTCTTGCGTATCTTCAGTGGCTTTCAATAGTAACGGTTATAGGAAATATTTTAGCGTTTTCTTTAATTTATTATTTCAAACATTAAAAAGGAATTATACATGTCTGAAAAAATGACAGTAGATCAGTTCAGAAAAATAAAACCGCATAAATACAATGCTAAAAAAATATTGGTTAACGGAATTAAATTTGATTCAAAAAAAGAAGCTCAGCATTATTTAAAACTCAAATTATTACTTGATAATGGAGTCATTAAAAACCTTGTTTTACAGCCATTGTACACGTTTAAACATAACGGACAGTTCATAGGTCGTTATAAGCCTGATTTTGAGTTCTGGGACGTTCCTGAGATGAAAAAACGGGTTGTTGATGTAAAGGGGTGTAAGTTCGGATTGCCATACGCAAAATTTAAGTCTCAATGTCGTTTAATGAAAGCTTTCTATAACATTGAAGTTGAGGAGGTTTAACATGTGTCTATTATCCGCTCATGTAATAAATAAGAAATATGAAGTGCTAGTAGTTTTAGGATTCATACTGTTTTATTCGGTAATACTTTTTATTTTAACTGTAATTTAAGGGGAAATATGAAAGTACAAAACAAAATTGATTATTTACAAAAAAAGTACGGAGTTATGATTTCAAGGATAAAAAACGATCGTATTCATTATATGCTTTATTTTAATTACTTTATCGACGGGTTACCAACCACTTTAAATGTAAAAGCAAAAATAAAACATATCAAAGCATTTTTAGACTTAAGGTTTAAGCAGATAGGGGTGAATTGCTAATGTCGAATATAATTACTGTTCACATAAAAAATCTTGAAAAATATCTGCCTGATTATAAAGACAGGATACTTTCTTGGTTTAAAATTTATTTTAGAGATTCAGTTGATAGGAAAACTAAAATTAGATTTAACAATTTTTTTAATGATGAAGTAATTGAAAAATTAGATGAAGTTAGCCGTTATAGATTTATTTCTTTAATTGCTAAAGAATGTGAACTCGGAAGACCTGTCCCACTTGATGAAAAACGGATAAATGAAATGGGATGGAATACTAAAAAATGTCCTATCTCATTGACATTACGAATGTTGTCTGGACGGATTATTACAGGTGACCAGCAATGTGACAATGTGTGTCACATAGATAAAGATAAAGATAAAGATAAAGATAAAGAAGAAGACAAAGAGCAAAATTTTTTGGAATTTGAAAATTCCGTGTTGAAAAAGTGGAATGAATTTTGTGATAAATTTCCGATAATTAGCAAACTCCAAGAAATAACTC
>JBAZGP010000461.1:0-3246 GCA_041652835.1 Lutibacter sp.
TTTTTGTCTCGAGCTTAAACTGCATAAAACACATCTTAACATTTTAAAAATATTTTGCAATAGCGCTCATCCGATAGGACCGATAAAACAAAAGCGCCCCTCTCGGGACGCTAAAATATTTTTTATTTCACCAACAAAAGCTGAACAAGCATCAATAAAACTCGTAAAAGTTCGTTGTGGCTCATTTCAGCTAACGGTTTGTCTATGGTCAAAGGTCCAATCTTTAAATTATTATTATTAAAATCTGTGCTTGGCTGAGTTTCATCTTGATAATTTATTATATTCGCCTTGCAGGCAGCGGTTGTCCCGCCATTAATCCCAACACAATGCCACGCATCGAAAACATACGATGCAGAAAGCGATCCACTAGAACACAATTGAGAGACTTCATTGTTAACATAAATCTGAAGCTGGCTTTCTGTTAAAGTTTTACCATCAGCTAAGCCGCATTGACCATTAATTGCATCAACATTTTCTTTTGCTCGCACCAACCCAAATTTATTTTTCATAGCATTATCAAAATCTCCCATATATACCCACCAATTAGTTAAGGGTTTTTCATTATAAAAAATATTATTATTATAACCAGGTATGTTCTGCATCCAATAAATAAACCATTCTAGACTATTTCCATGCCATAAATCAGAATTAATTTTCTGTTTTTGTCCGTTATGTTCTGGATTCCAATCGGCAATATCGGTTAATGCATAGTTTTTATTTACCCAATCGTAGTCAGTGATTGCATTTGGCGGATAATGCGCCCAACCAGCGTGCCTGTCTTGAGTATCAACTTTATGAGACGTATTAGGATACCATCCTACGAATTTGTTCCAGAACATATTTTCGTCTACAGCTCCTAAAACTGCTTCGATTTGATGCACGTGATCTTCGATGGCGCAGGATAACTCTCTTGTATAATTATAATGATAAACCGTATAACTTTTTGACAAAACTGGCAAATCATTCAATCGATAACTATTACTTATATTTCCGTAAGGACCAGCCATATTTGATTCATTAAGATTTGTGCCTGATGTGTGGTATCCCCAAATCCAAACTTCTTTAACCCCCTTGTTTTCCACCCAATCCTTTATATTAATATCCTCCATAATTTTCTTATAATCATAATCCGCCCCCCAAGAACCAGGCAATTTTCCCAATACGGTCGGCATGGGTTTTAAATATTCTACAATATCAACTATTTCATAGTCTAGACTGGATGTCACAGAGCTGTTTTTATACCCGTGATACTTTGAGCCACTTTCCAAAGAACTAATTACTCCACCATTTAAATCTGTTATCGTTTTACGCAAAACACTTAAAGAGTCCCACTCCTGACTTAGCCACCAACTTGAACCAACAAGCTCCTTATTAACCCTACCCGAAGAATCTAACGGTATATAACTTATTATTAAAACCGGTATTTTATAAATCCCAGCAGAAGAAGTTGATACCTTAACTCCCGAGCAAGAAGCGTTTGTTCCTCCATTTTGTCCGACACAAGTCCATATCCATGGCCCATTTCCCGTAACCGCTGAAGTCGTACCCAAGCTACACAAATTATCCATCGGAGCTGATGAAAATGTTTGACCATTGGCGGAACCACAAGCACCGTTAATTAAATTAGCGGATGTTTTATAAGCAAAACAGTCCGTAGCAGCCCCTTGCCATTTCCCATTGCATGTCCAAATAAAAGCACTGCCCGTGTCGGAAACGGGATTATTTCCATAATCGGTTGCACACAAATTACTACTTGGAGCAGTATTTGTTGAAGATCCATTAGCCGAACCACAAGCACCGCTTAGTTTAATATGAGACTCACACCAATTAGAAGACGATCCGCCTCCAGAACCCTGACACACCCACCAATAAGCAATACCATCACCACTATCAAATTTTTGAAAATTAGATACTATACCGGCGGCACAAAGATTTGGAAATTCTATATTCAACGCTCCGTCGTCAACATAAGGCGGGTTATAAGCTCCTGATTGTGAACCACATTTTCCGTTAATAAGAACTGCATTGCCTGATTTTTGAGCACCACAATTCGCAACTGTTTCTCCATGTATTCCACCGCAAACCCATGTCCATGGCCCATTTCCCTCAATTGTTGAAGCCACTCCAACGCTGCATAAATTAGTGGTTGGCGCAGAAGAAAATGTTTGACCATTGGCCGAGCCGCAAACTCCATTAGCGACTATCGAAAACGATCCGCTTGAAGCCTTAATGCCAAAAATTTCACTGGATAACTGGATTTGATATCCAGAACTAGAAAAAAATGAGGGAACCGTCCAAATAAATTCTTTTTGACCTAAAGATGTATCTCCGATATACTGCCCACTTGAACCTGCCTTGGATCCAATAAGATAGATTGAATAGATTGCATCGTAACCAGACCAAGTAATTTTGTATTGCTCGTTCTGATGCAAGAATTCACCTATGTGTGGAGTCAAAACCGTAACTACAAAAGGTTCATTGTTTCGGCTGGCGTTGCAAGTTTGGCTACTCTCTCCTCCGTTCACACCCAAACAAGTCCAGGCTACGACTTCGTTAATATTGGGAAAACGGATACTTGAAGAGATTCCAGCATTACATTGAGTATACGTTCCCCACCCAAGATTAAGAGCGTTAAAAACGCGCCCATTGGCCGAGCCGCAAACTCCATTCACTTTTGAAGTATTTAGGAGCATTATCATTTGCTCGTTAGTACAATTAATAACATGCTCCAAATCGCAAACCGCATCCGCTACCGTAGCTTTTCCGTCATTCATTAAGATTGACAATAATTGACGCAACAAGGAATTATGGATGGTCTGCGAGTTATCAATCGCCGAAGCCGAACCCACAAAAACAAAAAAGGTCACCAAGCAAAAAATTGTTAGTAAAAAGTGTTTTTTTGAAACCATAATTTTTTATTATACTTGTTTATTTTTTCCCACACCAACTAGGTGTTAAATGACTCCGAGTTCGACAAAAACTACTTATTATTTAATACCACAGCTAAAAACTAAAAACAAATAAATTAATCTCGCCTTAAGGCTGTAATTGGATCAAGATTAGCTGCTTGTCTGGCCGGATAAACTCCAAAAGCCAAACCCAATACTGCAGAAAATATTAAAGCTAATAATATAGAAAGTAAAGAAACAGAATAGGTCCAAGATAGACCAAAAGAAACTGCTACATAATAAATAGCAAATGCCACACCTGAACCAAAAATAATTCCAACAATCCCGCCAAACAAAG
>JBAZGP010000462.1:0-3242 GCA_041652835.1 Lutibacter sp.
AATAGGTGGATTGATAACAGTTCTTTATTCTCGAAGTAATTATTTTTCCCTTCTGTTGATACCTTCCTTCCAATTATTTGGAATTCACAATTTACGCTGTCGCCGGGCTCAAGTGATAAGTCGCTTATTTCGTTTATTAACTCTTCTGAAAAAGCATCGAAGCAACAATACTCAAGTCTGTTTTTAACTTCAACGTTTTTTGTGGTAATTACTACTGTTTGCTTTGACTTTTCTTTATTTTTTCCGTAGGTATGAATATCTGAAATCTCAAATATTTGGCCTGTTGCTATGTAGCGCATTTTTATTTATTTTGGTTTTTAATTTTATCATATAAAGTATTCACATATTCAGCCGACCTCAAAATAGCATCTTTTGCGATTTGCGGCATGACTTCTTTAAGCTCGTTGGTTGACTGTACTTTCTTTAGTTGTAAGAATGCAAGCGCATCAAGGATAATAGATATTTCTTCGGGAGTGAGTGAGAGGTTTATTTTTGCCGGCTTTTCTATTCTATCAGCTTCTGATTGGAAGAGGGTGGCTGCATCTGTTCCTTCAGGGTTGCATATTTTTATTTTATAAATATACTTTTGTTCCGGTTTATGTATAATGTTTTGTGATTCTATTTTTTTATAGTGTCTTATTATCAACACTTTTGAACTTTCAAATATCTGCTCCATTGTAGAGCCTTTGACTGTTTTGGTTATGGTTGTTTCCATGCTGATTTTATTTAACTGTTGTTTAGTAACTGATTTTTTTATGAGATTTTAAAAAAAGGGCGTGGACTAACGGGAGTTAATCCACTTTGCCCTGAATAATCGGAAACCTCTAACCGATTATTTATTTTGTAAAAATATGAATTAATTTAATACGAAATACTGTTTTGGTTAATTTATACAAATTCTAAATAACAAGGTTATTTTCTTTTGCGTACTTCAACAATTCCTCCCTACCGTCAAAATGTATTGTTTTTCCTTCCACAATTCCTTATTCTGTTCTTGGCTTAACAATACTTATCCAGTGTCCGTCAGAACAATGACAACCTTTTAGTCCGCAATTTCCTTTTGGTGTACTTGCTGAAATTCTTCCATCTGTACAAACTGCACCTCTTTTGTCTTTAAACGTTCCGTTAGGGTTAACGTTTTCGTGTTTAAATGTAGTTACTTTCATAATTTTGCTCCTTTATATTAGTGATTAGTTTTGTTTAATTTCTTGAAAACAAATTAATAATATCCCTGTTCAGCTTACTTTCTTCTTCCGTGATTGTGTGTTTTAATCCTCGTGCTGCATAATCTTTGATGTCGGTTAAACTTGTTTTATTACTTAGAATTGTGCCAAATTTGGGCATCTTAGACTTGTTTTTGTATATGGCTACAGATAGTCCGGTTTGTAACTTTTTTACTTTTGCGTAATATTCGGGGTTTATGGTTATTTTCATGGCTATATTATTTGAATTGGTTTACATAATTTAATCCCTGTCCTTCAATCATTATCAGAATATAATTATTTACCCTTCCATCTCTATATCCTGTTTCGGATCTTGCGGTTATGGGTAACTCGTTTTTATTAATAAGTGCTTGTACTGCTTCGCTTTCAAGTCCTCTATGACTTGAAATTGAGCAAGTATAATCATTATCAATTAATCGTAATCCTTCATTTGGGATTATTTCGGCAATATAAAATGATATTTTGCCTTTTACTCTTCCTTTTTCGGTTGATACTAAAAATGTTTTTTTTGAGGTTTTCATAATTTTAATTTTTATAAATTTATACTAAACTGGTATGCAGTTAAATGTTTTTTGCACTCTTTTTTCTCTGCCGTCTGTGGATATTAACGTAACTCTTACACAGTCAGATGTTTTAAATGGTTTTTCTGTTATTCCGTATTGATTACCTGTTACTGCTCCGGCTTCTGCGCAAGCTCTGAAATAGGTTATATGGTCTCCTTTGATGTTTACTTTAATGTGTTTCATGGCTTAAGGTTTTAATTAAATTTTACACTATTTTTGATAATTTTTTTGGCACGTCTTATATCTCTTTGAGATACTGAAAGGAAGTTTTGATAAAGTACGATTTGAACAAAATTTCTGTACGATAAATCAAAATATATCTTCCCTGATTTTACGTTTTGTTTTTCTTGTGCTGTCATTTGGTTGGGGTTTTATTGGTTAAACAAAATCGATTCTCTGTCATTAGATAGCCTTATTGTTTCAAATTCACTCTTTAATATGCTTTGATGGAAGAGGTAATTTTTTTGGTTTTCTGTTGAGTATGTATTTTTTACTCTGTCGGAAAATTCTTGTTTTGTTTGTGGTTCTACATTAACCAGATGCGCAAAGTTTGCGATCATGTCGAAAAACAGATAATTGAGGTTTGTTGCTTTCATGGTTTAAAGTTTTATTATTATTCCGTTATACTTGTTTTTAAATTGTTTTGCATGCGTCCGGCTGCTTGTTAGTTTCTGCCGGGACTGTGTTTTGTAGGTGTATAGGATGTAGAATTTCATAATTAGTTTATTACTGCCCTCCCTGCATCATAAGTAAGTGAGTTTCCGCGTGAATAATATAAATTTGTGTCATCAGGATCAAAAGTTTTTAACGATTTGTAGCCTTCTGAAAGAGCTTTAATAGCTGTTTTTTTGTTTGGAAAAGTTAATGTATAGTTATTGAAATGACTTGAAACGTTAATACAGTCTGTTGATTCTATGGCGTTTCTTAACTTGCCTGCGCTCATTGGTTGGCCTGTGATTGAAATTGTTGTTTTCATAATTTCTATTTTTTAATTTGTGTTACTATTTATAATTTTGCTTCTTTCTGTACCTGAGTACATTTGTTTTATTTTTTGTTATTTATTTTGATAATTCGTGATTTTATTACCTTATAATCAGATAGAATGTAAATGATATAACAATCAAAGTCTTTGTTCGTATCATTAATATGTCATTACATACTCGTTTTCTTGCTGACTGTTTTCTACTGTTGATAATAAAAAGTCGCTTTCGTGAAAGCTCTGAACGTCTGCGGCTGTGTATTGCTGTCCTTTGCTGACTGGTAAATATAACAGGGTGTCGCTTTTCTTGTTTTGGGCGCGGGTTGCTGTTGTGAGTGCTAATGTTAAAATGATTAGGATTAGGGCGGTGCGGTTTGTTTTGATGAGGTTTTTCATGTTTTTTTGGTTTTTATGGCACCCGGCGGAGTGTTGCCGGTGTGCCTGGTTAATAATTTAGTTCCAAAGTTTTTTAGCTAA
>JBAZGP010000463.1:0-3234 GCA_041652835.1 Lutibacter sp.
ATTGCTTTAATAAGTTCCTTTGCTGCGCGTGAAGTTTTTATTGGCGCTTTAGCAACTATTTACAGTGTGGAAAGTGAGGGAGAAAATGTAGGAACCATAAAAGATAGAATGGCATCTGAGGTGAACACACAAACTGGCGAAAAAAGATTTAATTTTGCCACAGGAATGTCCCTATTACTATTTTATGCATTTGCTATGCAATGCATTGGCACATTGGCTATTGTAAAACGTGAAACCAAAAGTTGGAAATGGCCAATTTTACAATTAACAGGAATGAGCGCTTTGGCTTATATCGTCTCCATAATTACCTATAATATTTTAAGTTGATGCAAGAAATTTTAGTTTATATTGCTTTAGGATTTGCCATAGGGTTTTTAGTTAAAAAATATATTTTAACTAAAAAGAAAGGAAATCATGATGCTGGCTGTGATGGTTGTCATTAGGCTGTTTATATTGTTTATTCAATTGATTTTCTTATAAGGAATGGCTGCTTAGCCAAGTGTTATTCACATATAAAACCTTACTGATGAGTTCTTCAATCTTGTGTATTAGTTCTTATATAATTGGGTCTTTATTCTATGTAAATATTTTTCTTATAAATGAAAAAAAGAGTATCCTTTAAATCATGTATTTACATTGGTTTTTACCAAGAAAGTCAAAGTGCTTTGTTCATATTATAAATCTTTTTTTGAGCCACCATTCAAATAAAAACATACTGTTAACAGCAGAAAATAATTGTTAATTAATCTGATTTTTTGTAAGAATGAGCTTTTTTAATCAAACTGATTAATTAACTACATTTGGATTAATTACTATTCATTAATTATCTGATATTCAAATAAATATATGGATTTTTAGTCATTTAACAACTTTTTTTACAAATGCACAGTGGGTTAAATTAATATTTCTTAAATTAAGGCTTTAAAATAAAACTTGATTTATGAATAAATTTGTAGTGCATCAACTCTTAAATCATGCATTAATTACGCATCCAGATCAGCTTATTTTTTTTGGAGAATATCATTTTATTTATGTGGATGAAATTCCTCTTACGAGTGCAGGAAAACTCAATAAAAAAATATTACGAGATCAATATTCTCAATTTTAATCTATCAGAATTTAATTTGAATTCTTTTTTTCAATATTCAAAAAATAAAATTAATAAAAAAACAAAAAATTATGTCAATGGATATATTGTTGACAGCCGAAGATAGGCTGTTAAAAGAAAAAGTACAGGATTTTGTAAAATGGGTGCCAAAACAATTGTTATTGGACATGGATGCCGATAAAGTCCGTTTCCCGAAAGAATTTATAAACGAAGCAGGTAAACGTAATTTATTGGGTTTACGCTTTGATAAGAAATGGGGCGGCTCCGGAATGGGCTGGAGCAGTGAAATGGTTGCTCTTGAGGAAATAGGTGTATTAGGCACTTCATTGGGCTGTTTGTATTCTCTTTTTTCTATTGTCGGTGAGGCAATTCAGAAATTTGGAACTGAAGACCAAAAAAATCGTTTTTTAAAACCAATGCTAAAAGGGGAAATAGGTGTAGCTGAGGGTTTAACTGAACCCCGTGGTGGTTCAGACTTTTTTGCTGCCACTACAAAAGCTCATCGAGAGGGTGATATGTATTATCTCAGTGGGCAAAAACGCTTTGTTGTTGGCGCTGAAGGTGCTGATTTAATTTTGGTTTATGCCATTGTTGATGACATTGAAGATCCCAAAAAAGCGATGACAGCCTTTTTGGTAGAACGTGGTCCTGGCGTTAAAGTGGAACATATTTATGGATTAATGGGAACACGCGGTGGAGGAACTGGCCGATTGGTTTTTAAAAATGCGGCTGTTCCTATTAAAAACGTTTTGGGCGGTGAAGCTGGTATTGGAAATGGAACTGCTGTATTTCATCAAATGATGGTTCCCGAGCGACTAACTTCTGCCGGAGGAGCAATTGGAATGGCCAGAGCAGCTTTTGAGGTGGCTGCCCGTTATACGGACAAAAGAAAAGCGTTTGGTCAAAAAATAAGGGCCTTTCAGGCTGTTAATAGCAAAGTATCACAAAGCATAACCTTACTTGATGCCTCAAGAACACTCAATTATCTGGCTGCAAAAACTGCAGATAGTGATGCTCCAGCCAATAAAATTCGTCGACTTGTTTCTGAGGCCAAAAAGTTTTCAACCGATTCCGCTTGGGAAGTGGTGAACCACGCTATGCAAATGATGGGAGGTATTGGTTATACCGATGTTTATCCTGTTGAAAAGATGCTCAGGGACGTTCGTTTAATTACTATTTGGACGGGCACTAATGAAATTATGGACTTGGTTATTCAACACGAATTTTACAAAGATTTACTTTCTAAAAAATTGAATAGCCGTGATATTGAAAACGATGCTATCAATGCAGATTTAAGTGATGAAAAAATTTATAATGATGATTAAATAAAGAAAAGAAATGCTATTCATTTTTTTAATCGTTTATCCTTGTGGCCCTTTAATTGGGCCACATTTTATTGAGATTTACCAATAACCTGAATTCTATATAAAAAATCATTTGTAACCAAGCGTGATTCTAAAATTTTCTAAGAACGAAATTTCATTGTCCGGCCTTTTGTTCCTTTGAATTATTGGGTAAAAAGCATTTCTCAAGATCAAAAGTGTAACCGATTTTCAACTTTTAACTTAACCCAACATCTAAAGCCATCATCACTATAAAACCTCCAATAAAACCAAGGGTAGCCACATCGGTATATTTATCTCGTTGTGTTTCTGGGATAACTTCTTCCACCACCACAAATATCATAGCACCAGCGGCAAAAGCCAATGCGTAAGGTAAAATAGGCTGAAAAGCTATTACCGCCCAAGCGCCAATTACTGCAGCAATAGGCTCAACTAGGGCTGAAGCCTGCCCATACATAAAACTTTTAAATTTACTCAGGCCTTGTCTTCTAATAGGCATAGAAACCGCAAATCCTTCCGGAAAATTTTGCAATCCAATTCCAAGGGCAAGCGCCACGGCACCGCCAATTGTTGCACCATCAAAACCGGCAGCAACACCGCCAAATAAAACGCCAACTGCTAATCCTTCAGGAATGTTATGCAAAGTTATGGCAAGTACCAAAAGCGTTGTTTTGTGCCAGGGGGTTTTTACGCCTTCTTTTTCAGTTTCTTTAAAGTTAATGTGTAAATGAGGTAAAATTTTATCCAACCCAAACAAAAATAAGGCGCCCATAACAAATCCTA
>JBAZGP010000464.1:0-3215 GCA_041652835.1 Lutibacter sp.
CTGCTGAAACCCAAACAATTCCAAGTGAACAACAAACGAAGGATGGACAAAATGAAATACCGACAAAGGGGAGTGTAATACAAGGAACACTTAGCCCTGATTTCTGATGAACCTGAAAATACTTGGCAGTAGCTCACGGGGAAACTCCTATATTTTAGAGTCAGAAAAAGATATTTTGATTTTGGATGCGGGAGTTTCCATTGCTACAATTAAAAAGGCAGTGAATTTTGACCTGAGTAATGTTGTCGGTTGTTTGTGGACACACCAGCACCAGGATCATAGCAAAAGTATTTTGGATTTATCTAAAGCCGGGATAAACTGTTATTCTTCCCAAGATGCAGTTATGGCACTTACAGATTATTACAATCATCATCTTTTAATCGTTCAGCCGGGGAAAATATACCAAATCGGATCATTCAAAATATTACCATTTGAAGTAAAACATGACGTAACAAACTATGGATTTTTGATTGATCACCATGAGTCTGGAAAGATCATTTATATCACCGATACATACTACGTCCCTTATAAATTTAAAGGATTAAACAACATCCTGATTGAAGCAAATTATTCGATAGATATTGCCAACGAAGCAATATCAAACGGTGCGCCCGTGGCCGTGAGAAACAGGGTATTACATTCTCACATGGAGATCAGTACGGTCGTTGACTTTTTAAAAGCGAATGATTTAAAGGAGGTAAATAACATTGTTTTACTTCACATGAGTTCAGGTAATTCAAACGCTGCTGAATTTAAGAAGAAAATTCAAGAGACTGCCCCCGGGAAGATCGTTACGGTTGCGGATAAAAACATGACTATAAATCTGTCTAAAATATCATTTTAATCCATGAGCCAAAAAGATCAAATTTTAAACTATTTAAGACAGGGTAAAACCTTAACGGTTCTAAAGGCTATAAAAAAGTTCCAGTGTTATGCCTTATCTCAACGAGTCGGCGAACTGAAAAGAGACGGGCACCCTATCCAATCAAAGATAATCGAAGTCGATTCAGGAAAGCGGGTTGCTCAGTATTCGCTAAACCCGGATGATTATACTTTAACATTCAATCTTACTTAAATGAAAATATTGCAAAATATAAAGGTTCCAACTGGAAATATTTTAATTCTCCAGGGAGATAATGGAAAAATAGAATGTTTATCCATAGGGGACTACGGGAAAGAAAAAAACATAAAAGCGGATTTTCTTGGCATTACAAAGGAAATAAATGGTGTTCCAAATGGGGACATAATGCCCTTATCTGAAAAGTGGGTAATTACCATATCGACTCAATACGGGTGCTCTATGAATTGCAAGTTTTGTGATGTTCCAATGGTCGGAAAAGGCAAAAATGCAACCCTATTCGATTTGCGTAATCAGGTCGAATTAGCTTTATCACTTCATCCCGAAATCACAGAAACAAAGCGGTTAAATATTCATTATGCTCGGATGGGTGAACCTACTTTTAATTGGCTTGTTCTTTCTCATGCCATAAATCTAAAATGGTCATTAAAAGAGCGCATGGGAAATTCATTAATCCATCCTGTTGTTTCAACCATGATGCCAAAAAACAATAAAAAACTGTATGAGTTTCTTGGTTTGTGGACTTCAATCAAAAACTTAAACTTTAACGGTGATGCCGGGTTGCAATTATCAATTAACTCAACCAATGACGACCAGAGAGAAGAAATGTTTTCTGGTAATTCAATGACTTTGAAAGAAATTTCAAATATCATGGCGCATTTATATGATCCGGAGGGTCGTAAATGGACATTAAATTTTGCACTTGCTGATGATTATGAAATTGATTCAGAATATTTAAAATCCTTATTTCCTACACATAGGTTTATGTGCAAAATAACTCCATTACACAAAACTAAAAGTTGTGATGAAAATGGAATAAAAACCACAGGTGGGTATAATGAATACACTCCATACAAAAAGATCGAATCAGAATTAAAAGCGGTTGGATTTGATGTAATCGTATTTGTTCCTTCGATTGAAGAGGATGAAAGTATGATAACCTGCGGAAATGCAATTTTAGCGCATAAAAAAGATTGGTAATTTTTATAAAAAAACTAACAAATAACTTGCTTTTGTAATTAAAATGATTACTTTTGTAAGGTCGTAAAGAAAGAGTCAAACATGAACTCACAAACAAAATCCCTGCTCACGGTTCCTTTGGACGATAAAGTCAGTCCTTTGGCTGGTTTCCTTTTGGCTCTGCCAGACGACAAACCTACTGATCAGGGTTTTTTATTATGGAGAATTTATATCTCATTGAATTAAAAGATAAAAATGAATTGTTTTTTAAAATTGGAACAACAGTTCATAGATATTGCAGGTTTTATGAATTAATGAAACCTGGTTATCAAATTAAGATAATTTATATGATTTTTGGGATTGAATTTTATGAGGCATTAAACGCAGAAAATAAATTACAATCTGTATTTAAACCATATATTCCATTAAAAAAATTTGGAGGTTATAGAGAATGTTTTTATCCATTCGATATTAATATTTATAAAAACATTTTAAATAATCTGATTACCTCACATACGGAAATAGCACAAAACATAGAAATAACATGGCACTAAGAAATCAGCCCTATATTCCTCTTTATGTTAAAGATTATTTAGGTGATGAAAAACTCAGGGAATGTAAGCCTGAATCTGTTGGTGTTTATTCTTTCGTGCTTTGTGTTTTACATAAACAGGATGAATATGGATGCCTTTTGCTTAGGCAAAACGACAAGCAAAGTGATAAGCAAATTTTAAATTTTGCTTTAAAGTTAGGCAAGCATTTGCCATACTCTTGTGAAATAATTGAATCAGCTATTAGTGATTTGGTTGAAAATGGTGTTTTAAAAATTAATGGTGATATTCTTTCACAAAAGCGTATGGTTAAGGATAATGACATTTCTGAAAAGAGATCAAAGGCTGGTTTAAGAGGTGGTTTTGCTTCAAAATTTGCTCAAGCAAAAATAGAAGCAAATACTGTAATTGAAAATGTAAATGAATATGGAAATACTCTTTGTTATGATTTAAATCAAACAGAAAAAATACTTCTTGAATCTGAAACATGGAAAGAGTCAGTAGCAAAAAATTATAATATCCAAATTTCAAAAGTGGATGAACTTATAAAAAACTTCATCAGTAATTGTAGGGTACAGGATATTCAAATAAGATCGCTGGCTGAGACAAAAATACATTTTACGGGA
>JBAZGP010000465.1:0-3214 GCA_041652835.1 Lutibacter sp.
GTTCAAGTCAATTAACGCCATTTCTATATAATATAAAAGCAAAAAAAATAGTGCGTTTCCATGGCGAATGGGATTTATGGGAAGAATCCGCCGGTGGATACGCGGCGCTTAGAGCGGACGTTGTCAAATCAATTGATATGGCGGTTTTTATATCAAACAAAGGCCTAAATTATTTTAAGCATAAATATCCAGGGGCTTCAGTAAAAACAACCACATGTTATTTGGGGACCACTGATCACGGAATTTCAAGGCGCAGTGATGATGGCGTTTTTAGACTTCTAAGTTGTTCCAGTGTAATACCGATTAAACGCGTTCCATTAATATTTGAATCTTTATGCGCGATAGAAAGTATGACGATTGAATGGACGCATATTGGTGATGGCAGTGATTTAAATAAGTTAAAACAACTTATCCAAAGAAATAAATCAAACATAAGAGTTCAATTAACAGGCAGTATGTCGAATCAGGATGTTATGTCTTTTTACAGACATAATAGAATTGATGCCTTTATTAATGTCAGTTCAACGGAAGGGTTACCAGTCACTTTAATGGAGGCGATTTCTTTTGACGTGCCCATTATTGCAACTGATGTTGGTGGTACCTCAGAGATTGTAAATTCGGAAACGGGTATTTTATTATCATCAAATCCAAGCAGCCAAGAAATAGCAAAAGCTTTACTGGAAATTCAAAAACGGAATCTAAATCCTAAAGCGTTTTGGGTAAGAAATTTTAACGCTGATATAAATTATCCGGCATTTATCAGTGAAATATGTAATTTATGAAATGAATATTATAATGCTTTCAACACATGGTTTAGATATTGATCCTCGAATTTATAATGAGGCTATGACGCTTATTTCTGCCGGTCATGCAATCGAGGTATTAAGTTGGGATCGAGAAAACAGAAACAAAAGCATTGAAAATGCGGAAATAGATGGCATCAAGATTAAAAGATTTTTTGTAAAATCTAAATACGGAACGGGTTTTAAACAGGCTATTGCTTTTATAAGAATTATCTATGAAGTAAGAAAATATCTAAGGGGTAAAAAATATGACGTTATCCATGGGCATGATATTGATGGCGCATTCATAGGAACTTTTTTAAAGAAAGACAAAATACTTATCTGGGATATGCGTGAGCTTTACGATGGTTCTAATCATGGTAAGATGAAATCGTTAATCTATAATGTTTTTGCTTGGTGGTGTTTTTTTAATATTGATGGGCTAATCACTGTTATTGATTATCAGTTAAGAAGATATAAAAAAAAGATAAAAAAAGACACTATTTGTGAAACGATATTAAATACACCTGAAAAGAAAATCTTTCAGAATTTTAATAAAAAAGAAAGCCATTACCTGCGCATTTCATATATTGGAAGTGTACGGCAATTCAAGGAATTAAAACTCCTGATGGATAGCGGTCTGAATATTGATGGCTTAAAAATACAAATACATGGTTCAGGCGCAGTATTAGAAAAAATGATTGGTATTATTGGGAATTACAATAATGTTGCGATAACTGGCCAGTTTAATTATAAAGAAACAAAATATCTTTACGAAGACACTGACCTTCTATATGTAATATATGACAAAAATATAGAAAATCAGAAATATGGGATACCAATAAAAGGTTATGAGGCAATATATACACAAACACCTGTAATTGCGCAAAACGGTACGGAATTTGCTGATTTTGTAAAAAAGCATGATATTGGGTTTGTCATTAAAGGGGATGATCTTGATGAATTAAGAAATTTAATTTTAACAGTAAAAACAAACAGGGCTCTTTTAAAAAAGAAAACGGATAACATAAAAAATATTCAGCATTTTTATCTTTGGGAAAATCAAGCTGAAAAATTGAAATTATTTTATCAAAATCTGGGTCATAAGAATATATAGTGGCATTTTATGGAAACCAAAATAATTACCTTACCAAAATTTGAAGATCCAAGAGGCAACCTTTCTTTTGTTGAGGAGGAAAATCATATTCCCTTTAAGATTGAACGGACTTATTGGATATACGATGTTCCCGGTGGTCAGGTGCGCGGCGGCCATGCTTTTAAAGAGCAAAGGGAATTTATTATTGCTCTCTCCGGTAGCTTTGATGTCGTGGTTGACGATGGTTCGCACAAACAATTATTTTCTTTGAACCGTTCGTATTACGGTCTTTATATTCCCTGTGGCTTATGGCGACAGATGGAAAACTTTTCCACCAACTCTCTGGCCATGGTGTTGAGTTCAACGAAGTTTGAGGAATCCGATTACATTCGCGATTATGACGCTTTCTTAAGTTATAGGGAAAACTATGAAAAACAGCGTTTATGATTGTGTCATTCTGCCTTTAAGTAAGATTCACAATCGGGCGGGAAATATTACTATCGTTGAGGGGCCGACGCATATTCCGTTTGATGTACGGCGTATTTACTATTTGTATGACATACCCGGCGGGGAAGACAGGGGCGGCCATGCCCATAAAGCGCTTCATCAGCTTATTGTTGCCGCCAGTGGTTCCTTTAATGTTGTGCTTGATGACGGCCAGAATAAAAAGATCGTTACCCTGAACCGTCCCGACTATGGTTTGATGGTTGTGCCCGGCATTTGGAGAGAATTGTTTGAATTTTCCTCCGGCGCCATCTGTTTAGTATTGGCTTCGCAAAAATATGATCAATCGGATTATATTCGCAGTTATGATCAATTTGTTGATTTTCGGCAGATAACAATGAACAAGGATATAAAGGTGCGATTATGATGAATGGTAATTATTTGAAATATCATGATGTGTCGACAGGTGATAATGTAGTTATTGGTCACGGCGCAATTATTTATCCTAATGTTGTTATAGGTGACAATTCATTTATCGGTCCCTATTCAACGATAGGCGAACCAACTGGCTCTTTCTACAGTAAAAATTCGGCTTGTGTTGACAAACACGATTTTAAAAAAACCATAATCGGTGCAAATTCAGTCATTAGATCGCATGCAATTATTTATGAGGATGTCGATATAGGCGAGGGTTTTCAATGCGGACATCGGGTTACAATTAGAGAAAAGTCAAAGTTTGGCATAAATTGCAGTGTTGGTACTTTGTCAGATATTCAGGGTACGGTATTAATAGGGAATTACGTAAGATTGCATTCTAATGCACATGTTGGGCAACATTCAATAATTGGAGATTATGTGTGGATATTCCCTTATGTTGTTCTAACTAATGATC
>JBAZGP010000466.1:0-2432 GCA_041652835.1 Lutibacter sp.
AAAATATCTAGATGAACAACTTAAAGGTGTGAAAGGGATTGAGTTGATAAATTATTATCCAAATAGTGAACCATCCTATTGGCTTTATACCTTGAAAGTTGAAAACAGGGAAAAGTTTATCAAAATGATGACAGACAATGAAATAATGGCCTCTGAGTTGCAAAAACGCAATGATTTGCATACTTATTTAAATGATTTTCCTGCTAAGTTGCCTAATTTAGATTTGTTTTATAGTAAAATGGTACACATTCCTTGTGGTTGGTGGGTAACCAAAGAAGATTGTGATAAAATGATAGGATTAATTAAAAAAGGCTGGTAATGATCCCTATTTATAAACCATATATGCCAGAAAATTTAATTACTGGAATAAATGAAATACTTTATTCAGGACAATTAGGTTTTGGAAAATACGGCAAACAATTTGAGAATCAATTGCAAAATTTTATTGGATGTAAATATTTACTTTCTGTAAATTCATATAATACAGCCATGCAAATCGTTTTAACCACTTTAGGATTAAATTATGAAGATGAAATTATTGCAAGTCCTGTAAGTTGTTTAGCTTCTAATCAACCTTTTGCTGTAAAAGGCCTTAAAGTTATTTGGGCAGATATAGATCCAAAAACAGGAACGATGAATCCTGATGATGTTAAATCTAAAATATCAAAAAAGACCAAAGCAATATTTCACAATCATTTTTGTGGTTATGTTGGTGATATTGATGCAATCAATTCTATTGGAAAGGAGTTTGGAATTCCTGTTATTGATGATGCAATTGAAGCTTTTGGGTCAGAATATAAAGGGGAGAAACTTGGAAATGTAGGCTCGGACTTAACGGTATTTTCCTTTCAAACAGTGCGATTACCGAATACTATAGATGGTGGAGCACTGGTTTTTAAAGATCAAAAACTTTACGAAAAAGCCAAGCTTATTAGGGATTATGGTATTGACAGAAGTACCTTCAGAACTCCAGATGGAGAAATAAATTCGGAATGTGATATTAAGTTGCCAGGTTATGGTGGATTAATGAGTGAATTAAACTCTTATATAGGAACTAAACAAATGGAAGATGTAGAAGGACTTTTAGCATTGCAACGAAATAATGCTAAAGTTTGGGCTAATAAGGTAAATAAAGGAGAAAATTGTATTCCACTAAGTCCTAATAGTAATGTAAATCCCAACTATTGGGTTTTTGGTCTTTTGTGTAAAAATAAAAAAGAGGCTATTTATAATTTTAGAGAAAAAGACTTTTATGCCACGGGAGTCCATATTAATAACAATGTTTATGCTGTTTTTAATAATAAAATAAATCTGAGAGGTGTAAATGAGTTTATGAATCACTTTGTCGCAATTCCAAGCGGGTGGTGGGTAAATTTAAAAAACGACATTAATGTTTGATATACTTTTCATTCGCCATGATAAATTAACTCAGGTTTTATTAGATGAGATAATTAAGGTGAAATCAACTGCTTGGCCATATAATTATAAAGAGCAATGTGAATGGATTAAGGATAATTTAAAAAATTCAGACATTCATGTATTATTATTGGATGGCAAAAAAGTATTGGCCTACCTTAATTTAATTGAAATAGAAGTAAATGTAGATTCGGTTGAATTAGATGGTTTTGGAGTTGGCAATGTATGTGCAATAGAGAAGGGAAAAGGATGGGGAAAAGAATTAATTACTCATGTAAATAAATACTTAAGTGAAAATGATAAAGTTGGTTTGTTATTTTGCAAGGATAAGTTGGTGAAGTTTTATAGGGAGAATGAATGGAAAATAACTTGTAATGATCAATTAATACTTTCAAATATTACTTCTGAAGTTAACACTTTTGTTTATAATATTTCTAAAGAATTTAAACAAATTGAATTTAATGGAATTATTTTTTAATATTAAATAATCGCAATTAGTAATGAACATTATTTCGAAAATAAATCGTATATTTTCAAGTTTATGGTTTTCGTTTTTGCTTTTTTTACCTCAGGAATTTAGTAAATTTCGAGTTCATTATTATAATAAAAAGGGCAATAAAATTCATAAGAACACATCAATTTCACCAAATGTGAGAATCCAAGGAAAATTTGAAATGGGAGAAGGAAGTTCTATTGCTCAAAATTGCTCAATTTCAGGAGAGAATGCTGGTGTATTTATAGGTAAAAATGTGATGATAGCGCCAAATGTCATTATTGTAGCTTTTAATCATGGATTCGAATCAGTTGAAATACCAATGGTTTTTCAAAAAAACACTGAGGCATCAGTGATTATTGAAGATGATGTTTGGATTGCCTCCAATTGTACTATTTCAAAAGGTGTTAATATTGGGAAAGGATCAATAATTGGAGCAAACTCATTTGTTAACAAAGATATTCCCCCCTATTCTATAGTGGGCGGCGTACCTGCCAGAATAATAAAATATAGAATTTAATTT
>JBAZGP010000466.1:2442-3211 GCA_041652835.1 Lutibacter sp.
CTCTGTATATAAAGTTTCTCGGATTTGAAAGTTATGCAATAATTAGTTTTACATTAATCATTGCAGGAGTAATGGCAGTTTTGGATGCTGGATTAACAGCTACTTTGTCGAGAGAATTTGCAAGAAATGATCAATCAATTGAAGATAAAAGAAGAATATTTAACACGCTCGAGACATCCTATTTTCTGATAATTATTATTGTCAGTATTATGATTTTCTTTTTTTCAAATTCAATTGCAAATAATTGGTTGAATTTGAATACCATTTCACCCAACAGGGTTTCCTTATTTATTAAAATAATTGGTTTTGAAGCTGGGTTTCAAATGCTGTTTCGTTTTTATATGGGAGGAGTATTGGGATTTGAAAAACAAGTTAAAGCTAATATATTTCAAATAGGTTGGGGTATTCTTAGAAATGGATTAGTTGTTTTTGCTATTTTTTATGTCCAAACACTTGAAATGTTCTTTATTTGGCAATTGTTTGCTACAATTATCTTTACACTTATCATGAGATTATTGTTGCTAAGTATTTTAAATGGGAACCATAACTTTAGTTTTAAACCAACTTTAGAAAAAGAAATTTTTTTAAAAATCTGGCATTTTGCCGGCGGTATGTTATTGATATCATTAGTTGCTGCCCTAAATACACAAATGGATAAATTAGCTATTAGTAAATTATTAGATATAGATAATTTAGGATACTATACGTTAGCCGTTTCGTTATCTATGGGAATTCTCGTATTGGTTAGCCCTATATCAGTTGCGCTGTT
>JBAZGP010000467.1:0-3187 GCA_041652835.1 Lutibacter sp.
AATGTAGGATTGGGAATTAGAAATAAAAAGAGAAATATAGGTACGCAAATTTCGGGATCCTACTTATTTGGTGAGGAACAATCTTTTGAAATTGCTTCCAGAAGTTTTGTAGATTTTAATTTACTGAAAAGACATCATTCAAGCTTAAAGTTTAGACCGCAATTAAATATTATTGCAGGAAAGCAAACTATCGAATTGGCCAGAATTGTGAACCAAAGTGGACAACTTTCAACTGAGTATGTGCAAAATGACGTATTTGATTTGATAAATACCCAAATAAACCTGCCATTGTTGTACAGCACCAACTCATTTGACTTTGAAGCTGGATATAACATTAATTTTCCCAATGCCATTGGCGATGAATCTAATCTTAAAAACACTGGATTTTTTAATGTTTCTGTAGGATATTTAATTGATTTATAGAGAAATATAATACTAAAGTTAATGCTGAAAGTGTTGTTTTTTTTGCAAAATGTAAAAAAATGTAATATTTTTAGAATAAATGTAAAATTTGGTAAGTAGTTATTAATGAAAAATTAAAAAATATAGAGATATGGGTAAACTAAACTCACTTGCAATCAGCGATAACGGATTCATTTTTAAACCTTCAACCGGTGAATCTTTTACAACCAATGAAATGGGATTGTTTATAATTAAACTTCTGAAAGAAAATAAATCAGGAGAACAAATTATACAGGCCATTACGGAAGATTTTGAGGTAGACAATGTGACTGCCGGAAGAGATTTATATGAGTATTTAGATTTTTTGAAACGCGAAAATATGTTGGATTAAGATATGAAAAAAGGAAAATTAACCATAGCAGTTACTGGACTGAATAATATTGATAGTCCAGGTCCAGGAGTTCCAGTAATTAGAGGTATAAAAGATTCTAACTTAAATGCACGCATAATAGGTTTGGCTTATGAAAATTTAGAACCTGGAATTTATATGCCCGGATTGGTGGATAAAGCGTATTTAATGCCATTTCCTTCAACGGGAAGTGAAGCTTTTTTAGAACGGTTGGCGTATATTCATAAAAAAGAAAAGATAGATATTGTAATTCCTAATTTTGATTCGGAATTGTATTTATTCATAAAGTACAGTGATAAATTGTTGGAAATGGGAATCCATACATTCTTGCCTTCCATGGAACAGTTTGAAGAACGGCATAAAGATAATTTACCTGAATATGCGAAAAAATATGGCGTAATTGTACCTGAAAGTAAAGCAATACTAAATAGTGAAGAATTAGCAAATTTGCCAAAACCTTTGTCGTATCCATATTGGATTAAAGGTAAATTTTATGAAGCATTTAAAGTCGTGAATCATAGTCAGGCAGTTTTTTATTTTAATAAATTATCTGCAAAATGGGGACTTCCAGTAGTAGTTCAACAATCTATCCAAGGTACAGAAGTGAATGTTATTGCTTTAGGTGACGGTGAAGGAAATACAGTTTCTGCAGTAGCAATGCGTAAACAATACATAACAGATAAGGGAAAAGCTTGGGGTGGAATTACGTTAAATGATAAACGTTTGCTTGAAATTACGCACCACATAATTAAGCAAACAAAATGGCGTGGAGGTATGGAACTTGAAATGATAAAAACCGAAGACGGCGAATATCATCTCATTGAAATCAATCCTCGAATCCCGGCTTGGGTTTATTTGGCAGTAGGAGCTGGGCAAAATATTCCGGAAATGCTGTGTCGTTTGGCATTGGGTGAAAAAGTGGAACCTGTTACTGAATATGAATTCGGAAAAATGTTTATTCGATATTCTTGGGATTTGATAGGCGATATTTCAGATTTTGAGAAAATTATTATTTATGGTGAATTATAAAAAGTAAAAAAATGGAAAAAAAGATATATGAACGTCCTGTATTGCGAAAAGTAGTAGAGGGAATCCCAAATAAATTTGGAAGTTTAAAAAGATTACGTCCAATAAGTTCAATCGACAATGTGTTAATTGATGAAATTATTGACAACTATGGTTCGCCAGTTTTTATTCTTTCTGAAAAAACAATAAGAGAAACTTATAGAACAGCATATCGTGCTTTTTCTACAAGATACCCAAAAGTGCAGTTTGCTTGGTCTTATAAAACCAATTATTTAGATGCTGTTTGCCGTATTTTTCATCAAGAAGGCGCTTGGGCTGAAGTGGTTTCTGGCTTTGAATATGAAAAAGCAATTGACAATAATATTCCAGGGAACAAAATTATTTTTAACGGTCCCGATAAAAGCAAAGAAGATTTAGTTAGGGCTATCAGCAACAATTCACTCATTCATATTGATCATTTTGATGAATTATATACAATTATTGAATTGATTGACGAATTAAAAGAACGCCCACAAGTTGCAATACGCGTAAATATGGACACAGGTATTGTTCCACAATGGGATCGTTTTGGTTTTAATTACGAAAATGGAGAAGCTTGGAATGCTATTAACCGTATTTTAACCAATGGAAAAATAGATTTGATAGGATTGCATATTCATATTGGAACTTACATTACCATGTCAAAAGCATATTCCACAGCTATTGAAAAATTAGCGGTGTTGGCAACTAAAACTTTTGACCGTTTTCAAACAAGTATCAGTTATATAGATTTGGGCGGTGGTTTTGCTTCTCAAAATACGTTGCAAGGTGCTTATATGCCCGCAACAGATACAACTCCCAGTTTTGATGACTATGCACACACCATTACCACAGCAATGACAACTGTTAACTTTCCAAATAATGAAACGCCAATGCTTATTTTAGAGACAGGGCGTGCGTTAATTGATGAAGCAGGGTGGCTTGCTGGAACGGTATTGGCGAATAAACGCTTAGCTGATGGACAAAGAGCCATGGTTATTGACGTTGGTGTAAATTTAATGTTTACCGCTTTTTGGTATGATTATGAAATTTTTCCAGTTCATGAAACAAGTTTTCAATCAGAGCCAACAACAATTTACGGCCCTTTATGTATGAATATTGATGTGATTCGAAAAAATATAGACTTTCCAATGCTTAATAAAGGAGATCGTTTTGTGATAAAACGTGTTGGTGCTTATACCATGACGCAATGGATGCAATTTATTACGTATCGTCCCAATGTGGTTTTAATTGATTTAAAAGGGGAGGTACATTTGATTCGTAAACAGGAAAATAAAGAAGTGTTTAGGAGACAGGAAGTTATACCGGAAT
>JBAZGP010000468.1:0-3182 GCA_041652835.1 Lutibacter sp.
AATTTTACTTATTATTTTCCACATATCATCAGTGTTTTGTGTTCTAAAATATTTTTCAACAGCATCAAAAAGTGGTTTGATATTTTCCGCTACAATTTGCGGATTGTTTTCGTTGATTGATTTGCAAGCATTAATCGCTTCTGTAATTAAAGAGGCGTTAGATTTTTGTCGCTCAAAGTTGCCATGCAAAGTTAGGATAGGTTCAAGCCGTTCTATGCATTGAGTATGAGTTAGTTTTGATCGGTCTATATCATCAATTTCATGCCGAATAATGTAGCCCTCACTACCTAAGCAATAGGGCTTCCATTTTAAATTATAGGGATAATCTTTATTCATTTTTTAATTTTCTCCAATAATTCTATCTATATATTGATCAATCTCTTTTAAATCTTTGCTAAAAATTAAAGGAACTGGTACACCATTTTTTAAAATATGTAGTAAGTAATAATCACCTTTGTAATGTGTAACTTCATTAACTTCGCTACGTTTAGCATCTTTGAGTTTTTTGTTTAATGTTCGCATTGTAATTTCCATTTTTAATTTCTCCTATCAACATATTTTTTCTCTTAACCTTAACCATCCAAAGCCATAAAACTTAACAGCCTTATGGCTTTGCATCGTAAAAGTTAATCTCTTACGTATTCTCCATTGATTAAATGATAGATAGTAATTTGACTGTCTAATTCTTTAGCCTTTGCCTCTGCAATCGGTTTAACATCATCAGGTACAGGACTACATGACCAGTGTTTTATATCTGTGATAGATTTTATAAACGCCTTAACTTGTTCCTGGTCTACATCTGTAAAATCTTTAACGTTACCATGTAACGGATTAAATGATGTAACATTATCGTTAAAATTACTCCATGATAACTCATGAGCTTTGTGGCCTCTAGGTAAGATTCCAAAGATGTGTGTATCAATTGAAAATCCGTCTTTGCCTTCCCATTGATGCCGTGCGATTTGTTTATAGGCTTTGACAATTTGAATTTCGCCCAACATTATTTTATTTGCCCCGTCGTATTTTTGTTGGGCAATTTTTTGTTTATCTTGTTTGATTGCACTTGCATGTGGATTAACTAACGGTCTTGATTTTTCAGCCGGATTTTTCTTTGCTGCCTCTATTCTTTGCGAAGCCTCCAGCATAGTTATATTTAAGTTTCGAGTATCAGTTTTAGTAAGTATGTGCAATAACCAAAGTTGTTTTTTAGTTGCTGGTTCATCAGGATTTTTTAACATTACCATTTAGTTTAATCCCCCTTAATTTTTAATTCTTTCCGAGTTTGCCAGAAAAAGAATTGCTTACATTCTGCATCATAATATGTTGGATAGTATGTGCCTTTAGCTAATCCGTTTTTAACGATTTTCTTTTTATTCCAGTTAACATAGATGCCATTTATTAATTCTATTTTTGGATTGCCTAATGTTTCAATTTTGACGCTCATATTTCAAAAAGTCCCTCCGGTTTTTCAGCTTTAAGTACGTTGTAAGCGTGTAATTGTTCATCGGTAAACACTCGTAAAAAGTGAATGTGTAAATCAGGTTTTATATTATCTTGACGTTCATCATTGATAAACTTTTTGATCGATAATAATTCGTTGTCTGTTACACCATTCATTTTAAAATTCCCCCCTTTTAATTTCTATTATCAATTCCATATTTAGAACATGATAGATAATCAGGATAGTAATATATTGTGTTGATAAGAAACAGATTGATTTTTTGACGTAAAATTACAGTGTCGCTTGAAGCATCGCATACCTTTTCTATGATTTTTTCAAATGTATTTTGCATTTCTTTGCCTCTTTAAAAAGTGTTTAGACTTTTTGTATTCGATAGTTCATTACTGGCATACTCGATAATCTCACAGCGGTTTTTGTCGTATTCGCTTGTTCCTAAAACAAGTATTTTCCATGCTTGATAATATTTTTGTGGCACAGAATATCTGTCAAAATTTTTGAGGTAGTTTACCAGTTTTGTGATGTCAGTCTCTTTGTTTAAGGCATCATTCAACATATAGATTTTTTTATAGCGGAAAATTATTCTCATTTTAGCACTCCTATCAATCAAGTTTTTTTAATTCCATGTCCCATAAGTCTGACCACATAGCAGTCTGACAAGGGAAATGAGAGCATCTTATATAACGTTTTACAAATTCAGAATGAGTTAAACAATAACCGGAATAATAATCATCGTCTAACTCTATGATGTGTTTTGACTTTTGACCTTCCCAATTAATAGTTATGGTTTGTTTTTCAGCCATAATTATACCTCACTTTTAAATTTTTGCATTCTCTAATCTACTCGTTAAAGCTCCAAAGAATATTGGCTTTTTGTTTGTGTCCTTTGGAGTTTTTGCCAGAAGATTAATCCCAATGTCCCTTAAAACATTCAGGCTTTGGATTTTCCAAAGTACCAAAATAATGACCTAAATGTGGTACTCCATAACCTTTGATTCCGTAAATTTCCCCTTGTGGATTAATCATAAATTTTCCCGAATAGCCCAGGTCAACTCGTGTCCATTTTTTACCTTGATGTATATGTGTTTTAGCGTTATCCATGTTAGCTTGACATGATAAGTTATGTCGAATTAATGATGCTTGATTTCACTCTTGAACTTTTGCTGCAAATTCCTCAATCGTCATTTTATAAACTCCTTTTTAAGATTTTCTATTTGGTTATTGTAATCATCAACCGCTAATTGATAACCCCTTTTTAATTTTCCACCGGAAAGATGCGACATTTTACCAAGTGATTCTATAAATTGAATTTGTGAATTGATAGCGTTAATTTTTGAATTAAGGATAGCATTATTATGCTGTTTTCTTTCAAATAAAATTGATTCTTTGGTTAGTTCTCCGCTTGCGTCTATGACTTCACCTTGTAAAATTGCATTGATAAATTCAGTATGAGCTTGATTATTTTTCTCACGGTTTAATATGGCCGTTGACTGTATTTTTTTTATTGTCCTGTTTGAAACATGCCCAGCAAGTCTTAAACTGCCGTTATATTGTGCTTCAAATAAGGTGTCATAATCCGAAGGATAACCATGTTTGACACAAAATTGTGTAAAGTTTAAAGATTCTGTCATTTTTAAACACTCTTACCTAAAGAGTATCCACTACGATAGGCTTTAAATAAAGCATTAACTTCTCCGTTTTCGTATACTTGACCGGATACCCA
>JBAZGP010000469.1:0-2030 GCA_041652835.1 Lutibacter sp.
CTGTGGTCAAGGCAGAAAGCGAACCTAAGTTGGTAGATAAAACAAACCATTTGGCTGTGCAACATTTAGCGGAAGTAGTCAAAGTGAATTATTGTAAGTTCATCCATATCTCTACGGACTATGTTTCCGATGGTAATTCTTATATGCCTTATGCAGAAATAGATAAACCAAACCCGAAAAGTGTGTATGGCAGCACAAAAATTAGCAGGCGAATTGGTAATGCAAAAAATAAATCCTGAAAATGCCATCATCATTCGTACTTCTTGGGTGTATTCAAGTTTTGTCAGCAATTTTGTAAAAACGATCCTTCGTTTAGGAAAGGAAAAAGAAGAATTGGGTGTTATTTTTGATCAAATAGGAACACCAACTTTTGCTGGAGATTTGGCGAAAGCTTTTTTATGCATTTTACCTCAAATTAAAAATGAGGAAGTTATAATTTTTCATTATTCAAATGAAGGGGTATGTAGTTGGTACGATTTTGCAAGTGAAATTTTTAAATTAACAGGTATTACTTGTCGAGTGAACCAAATTACTACAGATAAATATCCTACCCTTGTAAAAAGACCAGTTTATAGTGTGATGTATAAACAGAAAATAAAAGTAACTTTTGGTTTGGTTATTCCGAGCTGAGAAGATAGTTTATGTCGTATGTTAAAAGTGAACAACTAATAAATAGAAGTGATTGTTATAGTAGTATGTTCTAAACAAAACGGATAAGCAATAAAGCAATGGAGCATGGAGGTTAAAAAAATAAGTAATCAAAAGGGACAATGAAATTTCTACCTTATAAATTGTAAATTTACACCATGAACAAATCAACCAAAATATACATTGCAGGTCATAAAGGAATGGTAGGAAGTGCCATTTGGAGAACGCTTACAGCTAAAGGATATATCAATTTAATCGGTATTTCAAGTAAAGAGCTGGACTTGAGAAATCAGCAGGCAGTTAGGGACTTTATAGCAAAAGAAAAACCCGAAGTGATTATTGATGCAGCTGCAAAAGTGGGAGGAATTTTGGCCAACAGCAACTATCCATACCAATTTTTGATGGAAAATATGCAGATTCAGAACAACTTAATAGATTCAGCACTGCAAGCCGGTATTGAGAAATTTATTTTTCTGGGAAGTTCTTGCATCTATCCTAAACTGGCGCCTCAACCTTTAAAAGAGGAATATTTGCTTACCAGTACTTTGGAACCTACCAATGAATGGTATGCCATTGCTAAAATTTCAGGAGTGAAAGCCTGCGAAGCCATCAGAAAACAATATGGAAAGGATTATGTAAGCTTAATGCCCACCAATTTATATGGCACACATGACAATTTCGACTTAAATTCTTCTCATGTGTTACCAGCTATGATAAGGAAATTTCACGAAGCTAAAGCTAATAGTGAGCCTGTCGAACTATGGGGTAGCGGAACACCTATGAGAGAATTTCTATTTGTAGATGATATGGCAGAAGCAGTGGTTTTTGCCTTAGAAAACAAACTTCCAGAATACCTTTATAATATTGGAACTGGAGAAGATTTAACTATAAAACAATTGGCTGAAACCATTCAGAAAATTGTTGGTCATCAAGAAAAAATTATTTGGGACGCTACTAAACCTGACGGAACGCCAAGGAAATTATTAGATGTTTCCAAAATGCATGAGTTGGGGTGGAAGCACAAGGTGAATTTGGAAGAAGGAATCCGACAAACATATCAGTGGTTTTTGGAACATGTGGATACGATTAAGGAAGTGAAAATGTAAATGTAAATATGCCTTAAGCTTTAGGCTATAGGCTAAAGTGAAAAGTTAAAAATAATAAGACTGCGTCATCTGAACCCGTTTCAGGCTTCAGGAATGTATAAAAGAAATCAAAATCAATTCTTTGCCCCGGCCCTAAAGGGAGGAATTGATTTTCAAAACGTTTTTAGTTTTTTTCTTCCCCTTTAGGGAAATGTCATTAAGTTAAGGAAATATTTGTCATTCCGACAAAGGAGGAATCGCAACAAACTAGCACAGCATTATGAGATTCCTCGTACC
>JBAZGP010000469.1:2040-3166 GCA_041652835.1 Lutibacter sp.
CATATAAGCTTAACTTAATGACATTGCCCTTTAGGGTTGGGGGAAAATGAAAAAGTGACCGCGCAACAATAGAAAAAGACCACCAAAAAACAACACCAATATGAGCACAACACAAAAAACAGCCTTCATCACAGGAGTAACTGGCCAAGATGGCGCATACCTGAGTGAATTTTTACTAAAGAAAGGATACATCGTGCACGGATTAAAGCGCCGGACTTCTTTATTTAATACAGACAGAATAGACCATTTATACCAGGATCCTCACGTAGAAAATCAAAACTTCATATTGCATTATGGAGATATGACCGACAGTACCAACCTTATTCGTTTGATAAAAGACATCCAACCCGATGAGATATACAATCTGGCCGCGATGAGTCATGTAGCCGTGTCTTTTGAAACACCTGAATATACCGGTAATGCCGATGGTTTGGGAACCTTACGTATTTTAGATGCGGTTCGTTTGTTGGGATTGGAAAAAAAGACACGCATTTACCAAGCATCAACTTCTGAATTATACGGAAAAGTGCAGGAAGTGCCACAATCGGAAACGACACCTTTTTATCCCCGTTCACCGTATGCAGTGGCAAAAATGTATGCCTATTGGATTACGGTAAACTACAGAGAAGCTTATGGAATGTTCGCCTGTAATGGTATTTTATTTAACCACGAATCTCCTGTTAGGGGCGAAACTTTTGTAACGCGTAAAATAACAAGAGCTGCTTCTCGTATAGCTTTAGGATTACAGGACAAATTTTATTTGGGAAACCTCGATGCCAAACGCGATTGGGGACACGCCAAAGATTATGTGTGTATGATGTGGATGATTTTACAAGCAGATGAAGCGGAAGATTGGGTAATTGCCACAGGTAAAACCACCACCGTTCGTGACTTTGTAAAAATGGCTTTTGCAGAAACTGGAATTGCCCTTCGTTTTGAGGGAGAAGGAGTGAATGAAGTGGGAATTATTGAAAGTATTGATGCAGAAAAATACCAAACTGCCATTAAAAATGCAAGTAATGGCCAATCTACAATCAAAAGCTTACCGCCTACAGCTTACAGCCTACCGACCGTAGGGCAGGTAGTTGTAAAAGTAGATTCCCGTTATTTCCGACCTACGGAAGTA
>JBAZGP010000470.1:0-3160 GCA_041652835.1 Lutibacter sp.
TCATCAAGATTGTAATCATAGAAATTGAAATAAATAGTTCCGAGTGCAATATTATCCTCAATTTTATTAATTATTTGTATCTCTTTATTCTCTTTGTAAATAGTTAATTTTTTAATTCCTCCATAATAACCAATATTTTCTGAATAACTTAATTTTTCATCCCAAACAACATCAAGAGTATAATTTTGTATTTTATATATTCCTGTTTTATTAATAATTACTGTTATTATCTTCTCTTTCGAAAATTCTTGCCAATTATTTTTTTGTGCAAAAATGAAGTTCGATAAAACTACAAGTGCTATAAATATTTTTTTTTCATAGAATCGTTAATCTGTGAGCATAATTAATTGAAAATCAAAACTGTATTTCTTGCATTTTGGACAATAGTTATTTTTTGTATTTAATTTTAAATCAAAATCATTCAAAGTGTAATTGTTTTCATTGTTTCCTTTCAATTCTTTATTTGAATAGAATTTGTATTTAAAATTATTTTTCTCAATTTTATAGTTGATGTTTTCAAATTGCCCTGTTTTAACATTTATTGCTGGAACAGGACAATTAACTTGAAAATCCAACATATTGCCACCATAATTGAATGTTGTTTTAAAATTACAATTTTTACATTTTGCTGAAATAATATTTCCCATTAGGCAAAGTTTTTATTTTGGTAGCAGTTTTTTTAAATAATTATCTATTATTTCTCTTCTTTCCTCCGCGTTTTGAATAATTCTCCCAAGAAGTCCAATCATTGCATCTGCATCTCGTTGCTCAAATTGGTTTTTAAATGAGTCTTTAAAAAATTCAAGTAACAAATTCATAACAGAATTTAATTCGTCTTTGCTTATTGGTCCGTCTGTTTTTGAATCATTAATTCTTGTTATAAAATTGGCACCTACAAAAGCTCCAATTTCTAAAGCATCTTTTTTTTCTAATTCAGTTTGTTGTGCTTTAAAAGAAATGTAACCGTGTAACTCCATAAAAATTGAAGTTTTTAATTGTTCTAATTCTGTTGTTTCCATAATTTATTGTTCTATTGTCATTATTGCCATTAATCTTTGAGGTGCTAATTTTTCTAACCATTGATGAGAATTGTTTGTTGGAAAAACTCCAGAAGGTTGAGAACGTAATTTAAAAGCAGAAACAGGGTTACCATCTAATTCCGTTTGTTGAAGTCTTGATATTGGCGAGAAGAATTCTAAACCTTCTTTTTCTTTAGTAAATGTTTGCATTGTTCCGTCAAATGCTTTTACCATTTCAAAATCAATTCCGTTTGCGTTGTACAAATCAACATCTTCATTTCCTACAGCTTGCAAAAGACTGTCTA
Organism: Lutibacter sp.; assembly: GCA_041652835.1. Taxonomy (GTDB): domain Bacteria; phylum Bacteroidota; class Bacteroidia; order Flavobacteriales; family Flavobacteriaceae; genus Lutibacter. The sequence continues at coordinate 1,325 of JBAZGP010000470.1, forward strand.
ATGAAAAAGCACCAATCATTATATCAATTTCTCTTTTAAAATTAAAAGTTTTAAAATTTCCATAATCAACCTGTGATTTTAAACTACTAAATTCGTTTGGTATAATTATTTGGTCATTCTCAACAAGTCCAAGAGTTTTATACATTAACCCAAAAGGTGATTGAAGCATAATCTCAATATTTCGAGTTCCAATATCGTTTAATTTATTGCGTATAGGTAAATCAGTTTCTATTGGCAGAATGTCTGTTTTGGAAGTTCTGTTTTCCCAAATTTCATCAATGTTTGTTTTTGAAAATGCGTCTAAAAAGCATTCTTTCATAAAGTCGTCCATAAGTTATTTTAAAATGGTAAGGTGTTGAGATAAATATTTTCTTTAGTTTCTCTGATTTCAATTGATAAACGGGAATATTTATGAATTTTGTCGTAAAAATTTAAGTAATAATTTCTCTGGTTATTATTATTTTTTTCGTGTTCAATTTTGAAAGTCAATTGTCCTTTAGAATTCTGTTTTGTACAATTAACCATTTGTTTAAAAAATCGGTAAAATCTCATTTTGTTCGGCATTCCAGTCAGAACATTTTTTGACATTAGAAACGGAATGAATGCTTTTGTATCGTAATTCACACACGATTTAATCAATTCATTTTTTATATTCTCAATTGGGCTTTCACTTTTCATAGTTATCGCTAATTATCATTTTCTAATCTACTTACAATATCTTGAATTTTTTTGGCAGTAATATGTGACGGTGAATCTTGAAACTCTTTAGTGACTTTTTGTAATTCAAGGCTTTTTGAAATTTCAGATTTAATGCCTTCAACTCTCTTAATTTGGTTTTGAGAATCTTCCCAACCAATTATGTCTGGAATTAATTTAAGATTGTTTTGAAAAGAATTACAAATAGAAAATATTCTTTCTGAAATTGAAATATGTTTATTAATATCTTCACTTGTTAAATTGGCTCCATAAGTAAACAAATCTTCGATATTGTAATACTGTGAACGAACAAGAATGACCATTTCAGTAACGGTATAATTATTTTTCTGTCCATTGAATATTCTGTCTGCTTCAGCGTGTATTTGTTCTTTTTTGTCCATATTTAATTAATTTGAGGTGGTTTTGTAGATATTGTTGCCAACGTGTTTTTATAAGATTTGTGCGACCTAAGAACCTGAGGCTTTTCGTGCGTAATAAATTTTTATTGATTGTTTGTGCATTTGTTTTAGTTCAAATTTAAGCATAAATTTTATGAGGTGTTGCAAGTAGTTTTTGGTTCAATTTTGATTTTATTTCTATATTTAATCTATCTATTTTAAATCAATTTATTGATTGGAAAATCTTAAATATTTGTCGTTTTGTTCAAATTTTTCTTTTTAAGTTTTTCCGTTCTGCCGTTTAATTCTTAAATATTTAAAAAATCGTAAATCGTTTTTGATTTGTTGAAATCTTTCTTTTTTAGGTTTTCCATTCTGTTGCTTAATTACAAAATAAATGAAAAAAATCGTAAATCTTTATTGTTTTGTTGAAATTTGTCTTTTTAGGTTTCCCGTTTCGTTGTTCAATTCTGGAAAGATTGAAAAAATCTTGAAAATCCTTTTTGATTTATTATAATTTGTCTTTTTAGACTTTTCTGTTTACAATAAAATCTTACCGTTCCAACTTTCAATTTTGCTATTTTGCTCAAAATCGTAAGATTCAATTTTCTTGGTTTTGAAAATCATAATTTTAAAGAACTTTTTTAATGAAAATCTTATTTCTAAAATTACTTGCAACGTGTTTTTATAAGATTTGTGCGACCTAAGAACCTGAGGTTTTTCGTGCGTAACAAATTTTTAT
>JBAZGP010000471.1:0-3158 GCA_041652835.1 Lutibacter sp.
GTAAAAAATAATGTTTGAGAATAAAGAGACAAATAGTAAAACTGCGACAATAACCACAGTGATTTTAATAATACTCGCTGTCGGTATGATAGTTGGATTATTAGGGGCTTTATTTTTAAATTTTGCAATGATTGGTATCGGAATATTTTGTATGATTACGGTATTAATGTTAAGTTGTATGTATTCAAATAAAAAAAATGAATAAAGAAAATTTAATTTTAGAAATAATGAACAGATTAAATTTGCCGCAAAATTGTAATGGTCTTTTAACCTATGCAGTACTTGAAGAACTTTATAACGGAGCCTATGAAGCAGGACATCAGGAAGGTTTTGATGAATGCTATGAGATTTTTCAACGGCAAAGTATTTAAAAATTAGAGCGATTTTGCGAAAAGGCTTCAGGGGTTTTCTGAGGCTTTAATCTTTTTAGCCATTCTGTTTTTTGTGTTTTCCCCATCCTTTTTTAAATCCTTCACTTGGATTTCCACGGGGCAAATTATGCCAATACCCTTTAATGGTTAATTCTTCTTTTAAAACTTTAAATAACGGTTCCCATTTTTGCATTGTGCGAATTTCAATCCTGAGTTTGTCTAAATCAATACTACTTTTCATACCAATATTCTACCACAACCACAGGCTAAAAGCAAATATTTTTGGCGTTTTGGAGAATTCTCTTGACAATAAGTTTGACTTAGTGTAGGATTTTAATTAAGTGGATTAAAAGGTATATTCTGAATATTCATAAGGGAGGTAAACATTATGTCAACCTGGGTGTTTACGAAGAAAAGGAAACAGGCACTTTCTAAGGCCCGTGACAGAGTCCAAGACTACATTCGTGTTGGAAAACGAGCTTGGGCAAAAGGGTCTCGGTAATCAATTACCAAATCCAGTTCGGACGGTCTAAAAAATAACGATGGCAAAGACTAAAAGGAAATCCACCAGGAAAAAAAGGAGAACCAGCCGCCGAAAGTAGAACTATGATTTGAATTTTTGACCTTGTAATTTGCGGCAAATTTCTAAAGGCAATGATGGGCTTTTTGTCTGTTATTGCCTTTAATTTTATCTAAAATGGTGTGGATTTTGCGGCAAAATTTCTTTAAGTTTTAAGTGTAATGTGGTATAATTATAATAGAAAAAGGTAATAAAAATAAGGAGTAAAATAGTATTGGAAACGCAAAAATGTGCTTATTGTCGTAAGGATAGACCTGAATCAGAAATGAGGCAATCGAGAATTACCTATCAAAGTCATAGATGGAGTCATTTTGAAAATAGAGAAGTGTCTTGTGTTGCAGAAGATATCAATTGGTATTGTAGAGATACTAACTGTGCCGGTAAAGATCAAATGGCTCACGAAGGGTAAAAGGAGTGTAAAATGATGTCTGTTAAAGTCGTAAAGTGTATTTTTAAATTGCCTACGCAAGTAAAGCCGGTTGAAGTTGAATTAGAATTACAAGATGGTAATAGGGTAAAATTCGGCAAAGATTGGTTTTATATTCCAACTGATTTAAAGGAGCCGTATTATTTTAGGATTGAAAAACCAACAGCCATAGCTGGTAAATTGAAATAGAAATGATGTTAGATGTTTATTATGGCACGCATTATTATGAAATTTCTGAAGAGTATCTTATTCAAAAAGGCGTTGCATATTTACACCTTTCGCATAACGGCATGAGAATTTTAACACAACGAGAATACGCTGATTATTTAGGCAGGGATAAATTCCCCAATATCAAAAGATATAAATTTGTCAGAGGTTATAAAAATAAAATATGCTTAGAAAAATAATTCGTTGGGTCGCTAGGATTGCCTTACTAACATTGTCATACGTTGGTTTTATGTCTTTGTATGTTTATTATCATGGGGATTATCCTATTCTTGCAAAGACAGTACAAGTGGCATGGATATATGGAATAGGTGGTTTATTTTTCTTCGGGTTATCTTTTGTAAATTTTAAAAGAGGTTGGAAGAAATGAGAAAATTTAGAATGACTATTGAAACAGATGTAGAAATTGAACTTGCAGATGAAGTCATAAATGTAGTAGATGATGAATGGAGAAAACAACTTTATGACCTACATGGGGCTGAAGAAATAGCAGTGCATATTGGATATAACATGGTAATCAATAATGCAAAATTATCAGAACTTGATGGATGGGCTGACCAACTTGATAAAAATGCTAAAATTACTTTAAGACCCGATTGGTCTGTAAGTTATATACAGGAGATAAAATAAAAATGAAAATCAGAGGTGTACTCTATTGGCAAGGTAGTAATTATGATGATAATGGTCATACAGATGATTATGATTTAATGTTTTCAAGTGATGATGGGAAAATACAAGAACTTTGTTTAAATGGGCTTGAGGATTTAGTTTATGTTGAAATGGAGATACCCCCAACTATCTTTGATAAAATATCATGCACTATGAATATTGAATTAAAAGATTGCGAGTTTGTAAAAAATGAAGCAAGGTGATAGAGTTGTAATCATAGGTAATCATCCGTGGAAAAATAATGCTGGAACTTTTGTAGGTGATGAGGTTATTCAAATTAATGGTCAATCGAAACATAAAATACGTTTGGATAATGGTTTTTCGTGCTTTGCAGATGATAAAAATTTGGAGGTGATAAAATGAATAACGTCAAGGATTGTCATAAATGTATCCACTATAATGTCTGTTTTCTAAGGCATACTTTAAATAAAGATGAATATAAGTTGTATTTTGGCACATATATTAAATTCGTTGAAAAATTAGCAAGTGTTTGCGAAGAATTTAAAGAGTGAAAATATTTGCGGCAAATATTTATGAGGTAAAATTAAAATGTTGGTAATGGAAAATCAGCAAAAATAATGTTGGATTTTAGATTTTTAAAGGATAAATAAATGTCTAAAGAATTATTATTTGCATTGACTAAAAAAGATTTTGAAGTGCAAACTTTTAGGTCTGGTGGCGCTGGCGGCATGAACCAAAATAAAGTTTCATCGGGCGTTAGAATTATTCACAAGGAATCTGGAGCAAGAGGTGAAGCTCGTGATTCACGTGATCAATTTCAAAATAAAAAGGCGGCTTTTAATCGCTTAGTCGCTTCATCAAAATTTCAAGCATGGTTAAAAATTGCAATCGCAAAACGCACTGGACTTTTAGAAGAAGTGGAACG
>JBAZGP010000472.1:0-3155 GCA_041652835.1 Lutibacter sp.
TCACAATGTTGTAAAGGCAACAATCAGAGCATTAAAGAGTTTATATGATGCTAAAATTGCGGCTGATAGAAGGGGCATTAGTTTAACTGAATTATTTACAACGTAATTAGAAGACTTATTTGAAGTAGTTTACGAAGAAACTTGACTTTTAAATATAAAATGGATAAATTTATAAAAATAACGCAAACTAAAAGCGTAATTGATAGAATTAAGAAGCAAAAACTGACAATCGAAGCATTAGGATTAGGAAGACCTAACTATTCAGTTGTTAAAAAAGATACTCCCCAAATAAGGGGTATGCTCGAAATAGTGAAGCACTTAGTTAAAGTTGAAATATCATAAAATAATTTCTTTTTAAAAAGTTATTTTAATAACTAAAGAAAGGAAAATTTATGGTATCAAAAATATCATAAAAATTTTAGTTAGAGACTTTTTTTAGCAACAAAAATTAATTAAACAAAAAACCAAAACAGAAAGGAAAAAAAATGAAATCATTTAAATTACTCGTGTTATTCATTTTTGCAGTTTTGTTACTTTCTAATGTTTCTTACTCACAATCGATTCCAGGTGGAACGGGTAGATATGAAGCATTAGGTTCAAATCCGTTTATGCTTGACCCCGTAGTAGATTTAAATAATAATCCGGCTTGGTCAACACAGTACAAAAATTATGTGTTCGGTGATTTAGGTCGTGGCAAAGTTACCGGTGACCAATATCAATTATCAGACCAATACGCTGGTATTAATTTCAAAGCAAGTAAAGAAATTAACTTAGGTCTTGTTTTAAATAAAACCGAAGGTATGTGGAGTGATTTTAATAGAGATAATTCGTATGGTGCTAATGCTAATGGTGTAAGTGCGCCAATAGTTCCATTGAAGGTATTATTTGGTTATGCAACACCGAATTTTGCTTTCGGTATTGCTCCTTATTATGCTTCTTGGTCACAAGATTCAAACAATACTACTGGTACTTCCGACCAGAAACTTACATGGAAATCAATGTCATTAGGTGCACAAGTAGGTATGATTTATAAAATGAATGCTGATTGGTTTGAAGGTTCAATAAATTTCAAAATGAATAGTTATAGTTATGAAGGTTCTACTAATACTCCATCTGCTATGTCATATAAACTTGAAAATGAAGGTGGTATGGAATTAAGTCTTGGATTAAGAGGCTGGTTCTTAGCAAATAAACCAAATAAAGTTGCAATAGTTCCTTATGTTGGTTTTGGAATTTACAGCTGGAATCCAAAAGTTACTTCATCTCCTGCAGCTTTTACAACTATTCTACCAAAATATTCGCATATGAATTTAAATGGTGGTGTTGGTGTTAATATGCCTGTAATGGAAAATGGTACATTAGCAACTGGTTTATCATTTGGTTATTCTAAAATAGAAGCAAAAGTTGAAGATGCAACGAATTCTGTGCATACCTATAGTGGTTTCATGCTTCCAAAATTCAATATCGGATTGGAATGGAAATTTGTTGATTGGCTTAGTGGAAGACTCGGATATTCACGTGCTTTCTATTATTCAAGCGAAAAACTTACGGATAATTACGGTTCACCGGCAGTAGCTAGAACTCTAGAATTCAAATCTACAACAGCTTCTGACCCTGTCCAAACAATTAACTTAGGTATCGGATTACACTTTGATAGATTCAGTCTTGATGGAACAATCGGTGAAAGATTATTAAAGAATGGACCGTTCATAATTACCAACAATACAGAAGAAAATGATTTTTATGGTGTCTTCTCAGCTTCATATAACTTTAATAGATAATTAATTATTAAAAATAATAAGTAAATATTTTTTATAAGACCCCTTGCATAAACAAGGGGTCTTTATATGTTTTAAAAAATAAATTAATGGACATACTCAGCAATTTAAAATACGCAGAAGGTTCGAAGAAAAGAAAAAAACGGGTCGGTAGAGGACAGGGTTCCGGTTTTGGTGGAACATCTACAAGAGGAGAAAATGGTGCCAAGTCACGCTCGGGCTTTAAAAATAGAGCATGGTTTGAAGGAGGGCAGATGCCGCTTCAGAGAAGGGTACCAAAATTTGGTTTTAAAAATATTAATAGAATTGAATTCAATACTCTTAATGTTGGCGATTTACAAAAATTAATTGACTCAGGCAAATTAAAAGAGACAAGTTTAAATTCTGAATTTTTATTGAATAATAATCTTCTGAAAAATAAAAATAAACCTTTGAAAATTTTAGGTAATGGAGATTTGAAATCTAAACTTGAAATTTCTGCTAATGCATTCAGCAAAACAGCGATAGAAAAGATTGAGTCGGTGGGAGGGAAAGCTATTAAAATATGAGCGGATTCGTAGAGAATTTCAGAAACGTTTTTAAAATTGAAGAGCTCCGCTCCAGAATTCTCTTTACGGTTGCAATTTTAATCGTCGTTAGGATTGGTGCTCACATTACTCTCCCCGGTATTAATGCTTCATTACTTGCACAGGCAGCTAAAGACCAATCTGCAAATACTTTGTTTGGTTTATATGATTTATTTGTCGGTGGTGCTTTCAGTAAAGCAGCACTTTTTTCTTGCGGTATAATGCCTTATATCAGTGCATCGATTATCATTCAGTTGCTCGGTGCTGTTTTTCCATATTTCCAGAAACTCCAAAAAGAGGGTGAAGACGGTAGGAAAAAGATTAATCAGATGACTCGTTTGCTCACTATTCCCGTTGCGGCACTTCAGGCGTGGGGTATCAGTGTTCAATTGGCTAGTCGCAGAGCCGGTGAAATGAATATAATAAGTCCGGAGATTTCTCCTTTTATCTTTACTTTTTCAACCGTTATATGTTTGACTGCTGGAACTGTTCTTCTGATGTGGTTCGGTGAGCAGATTACCGATAAAGGTATTGGAAATGGTATTTCTCTGATTATTTTTATTGGTATTATTGACCGTTTTCCATATTCCATATTCGATGAAGTTCAAATTATTGCTTCCGGTGTGAGAAACGGTTTAATAGAAATGATTTATGTTGCAGGTTTTGTTTTAATTATTGCTGGTGTGATTGCGGTTACGGTAGCTACTAGGAAAATTCCCGTTCAATATGCTAAGCGGGTTATTGGTAGAAAAGTATTTGGTGGTGTTACTCAATACATCCCTATGAAAGTTAATCAGGCTGGTGTTATGCC
>JBAZGP010000473.1:0-3147 GCA_041652835.1 Lutibacter sp.
ACCTAGGACCCTCTGATTAACAGTCAGATGCTCTAACCAACTGAGCTAAGGAGGAATTTATTCGCTTTTGCGAGTGCAAATATACAAGGTTTTCTTCTTTTTACAAGAAATATTCAAAAAAAAATCTTCATTTTGAATTCTTTGTTCTCAATTAAAAGCAACTTGTTGTTAATCAACTTATCATCTCATGATAAAACACCTATTTTTTTAATGTTATTTCATATTTTTCTACGAAAAAAAACATAATCAGATATATTTTTAACTGGTTTGCCTAATTATTATTAAAAATACAATAATTGCAAATTAACGATAATTAAAATGGTAATTCTGGTAAAAGTTGTATTTTTGACTAATCTATTAAAACATTGACTACTAACAATACTATGGATAAATTTTCATTTTTAAATACGGTGCATACTGGCTTTATAGCCGATTTGTACGACCAGTATTTGATAAATCCTGATACAATTGAGCCCAGTTGGAGAAGTTTTTTTCAAGGATTTGACTTTGCCAACGAAAAATATTCGCTGAAAGAAGATCATAGAGAAGATAATAATGTTGTATTCGAAATTCCAGAAAATGTATTAAAGGAATTTAATGTGATCGACTTAATTAATGCCTATAGAACACGCGGGCATCTGTTCACAAAAACAAATCCAGTTCGCGAACGTAGAAAATATACACCTACACTAGCTCTTGAAAATTTTGGACTTTCAGAAAAAGATTTAAATACCATTTTTGATGCAGGACAACTCATTGGCACCGGAAAAGCGACATTGCTCGAAATTGTAAAACGTTTAGAGGCTATTTACTGCGATTCTATTGGGGTTGAATATATGTATATCAGAAATCCAGAAGAAATTAAATGGATTCAAAATCAACTTAAAAGCAACTCAAATCACCCTAATTACACTCCGGAAACCAAAAAATATATTTTACAAAAGTTAAATCAGGCAGTGACTTTTGAAAGCTTTCTGCAAACAAAATTTGTAGGTCAAAAACGCTTTTCAGTAGAAGGCGGCGAAACATTAATTCCGGCTTTAGGCGCTGTTATTAGACTTGCTGCAGAAAATTTTGGCGTTAAAGAATTTGTTTTGGGTATGGCGCACAGAGGCCGATTAAATACCCTTGTAAATATTTTCAGAAAACCAATCCGTGAGTTATTCAATGAATTTGAAGGAAAAGATTTTGAAGAACAAGATTTTGATGGTGACGTTAAATATCATTTGGGCTTAACTACTAAAAAAACATTAAAAACCGGGACAGAACTTACCATGAATTTGGTTCCAAATCCTTCACATCTGGAAGCTGTTGGTTCGCTGGTACAAGGCATTTCCCGCGCAAAAATAGATAGTGATTATAACGGAAACTCTTCAAAACTGCTTCCAATTATTGTTCATGGAGATGCCGCAATTGCAGCCCAAGGCATTGTTTATGAAGTCATTCAAATGAGTCAGTTGGCTGGTTATTCCACCGGTGGAACCATTCACATTGTAGTAAACAACCAAATAGGATTTACCACAAATTATTTGGATGGTCGCTCAAGTACCTATTGTACTGATGTGGCAAAAGTAACCTTGTCGCCGGTATTGCATGTAAATGCCGATGATGTGGAAGCCGTAACCCACGCTATTGAAATTGCTTTAAATTTTAGAATGCAATTCAAAAAAGATATTTTTATTGACCTGCTTGGTTATAGAAAATACGGACATAATGAAGGTGATGAGCCACGTTTTACGCAACCAAAATTATATAAAGCCATTGCAAAACACCCAAATCCGAGAGATCTTTATGCAGAAAAACTAATAGCAGAAGGTGTTATTGACAATGATTATTTAAATAAATCAATTTCGGAATTTAAAGACCTGTTAGAAGAAGAATACTTGCATTCAAAAGAGATGGAAACTTCAAAAATTAGGGAATTTATGCAAGATACATGGAAAGATTTTACCCGAAGAGGTTTAGAATCCATGTTAATTTCTGAAAATACCGCTTACCCAAAATCAAAGCTGAAAGAAATAGCCAAAGTTGTTTCAACAGTGCCAAAAGGCATTAAATTTTTACGCAAAGCCGAACGTATTTTATTGGATAGAAAAAACATGATTTTTGAAAACGATAAAATCGATTGGGGAATGGGCGAAACATTGGCCTACGGAAGTTTACTTCAGGAAGGATTTGATATTCGCATTTCGGGCCAGGATGTGGAACGGGGAACATTTAGCCACCGCCACGCCATTTTACGCGATGAAATTTCTGAAGACCGCGTTAATCTGCTCAACATGCTTGGTGGCAATCAGGGGAAAATGAATATTTTTAATTCTTTATTGTCGGAATACGGCGTGCTTGGCTTTGATTATGGTTATGCCATGGCAGATCCAAATACATTAACCATTTGGGAAGCTCAGTTTGGTGATTTTGCCAATGGATCCCAAATTATTTTCGACCAATATTTATCGGCTGCAGAAGACAAATGGAAATTGCAAAACGGAATTGTTGTTTTACTTCCGCATGGATATGAAGGTCAAGGTTCTGAGCATTCTTCGGCGCGCATGGAACGTTTCCTTCAATTATGCGCCATAGACAATATGATTTTGGCAGATTGTACCACGCCCGCTAATTTCTTTCATTTGTTGCGTCGTCAAATGAAACGCGATTACCGGAAACCACTTATTGTGTTTACGCCTAAAAGTTTGCTTCGCCTTCCTGCTGCAACTTCTTCATTGGATGAATTTTCCACAGGAAGTTTTCAGGAAGTTATTGACGACAATATCGACAAGAAAAATATCACAAAATTGGTGTTTTGCACCGGTAAATTTTATTATGATTTATTGGCTCAACGCACTGCATTAAACAGAAATGACGTTGCTCTTGTTCGAATTGAACAACTTTTTCCATTGCATCTGGAAAAATTACAGCAGATAATCGACAGCTATCCAAAGGTTAAAAAATATGTTTGGGCGCAAGAAGAACCTGAAAATATGGGTGCTTGGAGTTTTATGCTGCAACGCTTCAGGCTGGTGAATCTTGAGGTTGCATCACAGTCCTTTTACGCTGTTCCTGCTGCCGGTTCCTCAACACGTTTTAAACAAAGGCACCAACGTGTAATTGATAAAGTATTTGATACTAATGAATAAAAAATCTTTGAAT
>JBAZGP010000474.1:0-3143 GCA_041652835.1 Lutibacter sp.
TGTGATAATAAAGCAGGAAGTATTTAAGAAGATCGGTCTACCAGATGATTCATTCTTTTTATATTGGGAAGATGCCGATTTTTCAGAAAGAGCAAAACGCGCAGGTTTTAAAGTGATTTATTATCCAAAAACTTGGATGTGGCATAAAGTTTCCGCGTCAACTGGTGGATCGGGGAGCCCCACAAATGATTATTTTCTAATTAGAAATAGATTTTATTATTCAATGAGATATTCATCTTTTTGGACCAAATTTGCAGTATTGAGAGATACAATACGTCAGATATTTACAGGCAGAACTTGGCAGAGGTGGGGAGCCATTGATGCATTATTGGGAAGAAAAGGTATGGGCCAATGGAGATATCGGTAACTTCAGTTTAAATACTTGCGAAAGCCTTCGCGTAAATTTTAGCTGTATTGAATCTACACAAAACCGTGTAGATTAAAATTCTCAGAAGGGCTCCAAATTTTAGTGTAATTGTTAAAATTGGAAGTTTCCATGACGCCATGTGCTTAGAATAAAATAACTTGAGATTTTGCATTTCCATAACCGTAGCTTTTTCACTTCCTGTAGTTACCATTCCATAATGAACTGTTTTCCACTTTGGTAGATACCATACCTCCCAGTTATTTTTTACAAATCTATATGCAAGTTCAACTTCCTCAACATACAAAAAGAAGTCCTCATCAAATATTCCTGCTATTTTCATTGCTTCTTTTCGCATAAAGAAAAATGCTCCTGTTACCCAATCTTGTTTGTGTGCTTTCTTAAAATAATCTTCGTTTGTATGCAAAAACGAAAATCCATGCATTGGATGATAAGGTTTAATTAAATTATCAATGAAAGGTAAATCATCGATAAATGTCATCCAGGCAATAACTCTAGGTAAATTGGGGAAGTAACCACCAGAACCTTGGTAATTTTTGAGGTCAGGGTTTACCAGTGCACAACTGGATAAACCTACCTTAGGATGAGCATCCATCCAGGCTATCATTTCTTTAAAAATATTCTTATTAATTATTTTTGTGTCATCGTTCAAAAGTAAAATGTATTTACCTTTTGCAATTTTCATTCCCATATTATTGTTTTCACCAAAACCACCGTTTTCTTCACGTCTGATGATTTTGACTTCAGGAAACTTAAATTTTATTTGGTCCCCAATTTTGTCGGGTGAGGCGTTGTCGATTATTATTATTTCGTTAGGAATACCCTTTAGCGCCGTGTAAGCAGTCTTTAAACAATCTCCAAGATAATTTAATTTAGAAGATACTATTACAATTGAAAGTTGAAGTTCGTCTTTTTGCATATGCCTATTTTCCCGTCAGTTTTTGCCATTTCTGCCCGGACCAAAGAATGGCATTAATTACATAATGATTGATTAATCCGTGATAAATTTTACTTGACGGAATTAATCTTTTCCATCTTTCTGCCTCATTTGCCATTTTCTTAAAAGTAGCCCCATGATAATGAGTAATGATCGAATCGGGTAAATAATAAACTTTAAGTCCGTGTTTCCAGCACTGTCTACAATAATCTATATCCTCAAAATATGCCCAATATCTTTCATCTAAAATTCCCACCTCTTTGATCGCTTTGGGTGTCATTAAAAATGCAGCACCTACAACAGCATCTACAGTTGATGGTTTATTTCCTTTGGGGGCAAATTTATCAAACAATCCTTTTTTACCAAAATAATATTCCAATATGGCATTCTTTATTGTCGGGAAGTTAAAACAAGACATCTGTAGTGTACCGTCAATATTTAATAATTTACTGCCAACCACTCCAGCATCGGGAGTTTCTTCTGCGAACTTTACTAAATTTTGCAAAGAATCTTTATGTACGACGGTATCGTTATTTAAAAGTAAGATATATTTACCTTTAGCTTTTCTAACACCTTGATTATTAGCTTTTGCATACCCTGCGTTATTATCATTTAAAATTAAAGTAAATTTATCTTTCCAAAATTCCTCCTTTAATATTTTTTGAAAAGCTTCAACAGATCCGTCTGTACTGCCGTTATCGGTTAATAAAACCTCAAATGACATATCCTTTGCTTTTTTTTCAATAGATCTTATGCACCCAACAGTCAAATCTCTTGTGTTTGTGTTTACGATTATGATTGATAAGACAAGCTTGTCTTTTTGAGATAAATTAATTTTTTTGGTCATTTTTTATATTCTGTAAATCGGGCAAAAATTACTTCATCGGAGACTTTGGATTCTCTAATTTCTTTCTTTCTTGCCTTAAGCATTATTCCAAATCTCCCCAGTGCCATTAGCACAATTCTTATATATCCTGGATGTCTCAACAATCTTGAGATTAAACCTAAGATATGCTCTTTCATTAATTTTCTACTGTGTATATTTTTCCAAAGCATTAATAGTTGATTCCTTTCTTTTACTCTTGCCACATATACCTTTGGAAACTTAGAAATTGTCGATTCATGTTCGTGAACAACTTTTCCATTTGGTTCCCATAAATTCAAATACCCTCTTTTTGCCGCCCTAAAACATAAATCGATATCCTCCCAATAAAAAGGGGATAATAATTTTTCATCCATACCATCAAGTTCCTGCCATATGCTTTTTCTGAACACACCACTTCCACCGCTTACATAAAAACTTACAGCCGCATTTTTAGTTTCAGCATTCATACTCAGTTCTATATACCCGTTTGCAAAAACACCCTTTGCTCCTCCATAACCTTCTTCGTGGGCAGAAACAGCAAAAACTTTGGGATTTTTGAAATGCGGCAAGATGGGTTCCAAAAAGTTTTTTTCTGGAATAACATCTGTATTAATCAACAAAATTAGATTGCCTTTGGTGGCTCTTACACCAGTATTAACGGCTGCAGAAAAGCCCCTATTTTTGGTATGTTTAATTAGTTTAATTCTGCCTTTATAGTTTTGATTAATAAATGAAACACTATCATCCCAACTTCCATCGTCAACAATAACAACTTCAATTATTTGGTTTTTGGGATTATTAACTGCTTCGAAAAGTTTTGGAAGATTTTTTTCCAAAATACTTTTACCATTAATATTCGGTATTACGACCGAGACATTCATTTCTTTCATTTTATTGATTGTAACATACCAAAATTGATTTTTATCCACTATATATGAACTCAATACAACCTCTTG
>JBAZGP010000475.1:0-3138 GCA_041652835.1 Lutibacter sp.
TTATGTGAAAATGGGAATTATTGATTTGGTTTTAGCAACCAATATGATTTCGGTTGGTATTGACATTGATAGGTTTAATGTAATGCTAATTAATAGTCAGCCAAAAAATGTTGCGGAGTACATTCAGGCTTCAAGTCGTGTTGGTCGTAAATACAAAGGTTTGGTTGTTGACCTTTTAGACGCAAACAGAGCAAGAGATAAATCCCATTTTGAACATTTTATTCCATTTCATCAAGCATTTTACAAAAGTGTAGAGCCTGTTAGCATTACTCCATTTACCGAAAATACACTTGAAAAAATGCTTGCTACTATTATGGTAACTTATGTTCGTCATAAAATTCCGGGAATGGCTTCAAATAATTCCGCTCAATACTTTCGGACTGAATTGTTAGATGGATTAAAAGCTGAAATAAAAAATCGATTTAATGATAATCATAATGTTTATCAAATGTTTGAACGAAAATTACAAGACTTGACAGATGACTGGTTGGATAAAATAGAAAATCACGATTTAAAAAATTATGAAGCAACAAACACCGAAATTGGTTTACTTGTGAAGCCTGCTGAAAAAAGTTTTGATGAAACCGATTTGTGGTCTGTAATGCAATCAATGAGGGAAATCGACACCAATTCGTTTATTAAAGTTGGATTACCAAATATTAGAACAAATGGCTAAATACACATAATTACAAACACGAAAATTAATTAGTTCTTATGGTGGAGTTGGCTCTATAATTGAAACTATTGACGGTGCTTTGCTTATAAAAGACTTTGATAAATGGAAATATTTTTATTTGATTGAAAAAGGGAAAATTGAAGTTCAAGAAAATGAAAATATTAACGACGAGCGTTTGTTAAAACGTCTAAAATTCTATTTCCCAGATTTGAATCAAATTGTTAAAGTTCCAGCTAATTATTCAGCATTTTACAATACGTCATTACCAAAATTAAAAGATTATATTATTGATGCAGAGTATTTCCCAAAATGGATGTATTGCAATAAATGTAATAGCTTAAAACATATTGATGATTGGTACAAGGGATGGAAAAATGTGTATAATAGTAAAGAAACTAACAAAATAAATGATTCTTTCACTCCACCAAAATGCTACAAGTGTTATCAAAAAGCAAAGCTAAATAAGGAGAAAAGAAAATACTATCCATTAGAGCAAGTCCGATTTATTATGACTGCTCCGAATGGCAATATGAAAGATATTCCTTGGCAAAAATGGACAGGTCTAACAAAAGAAAAAGATGAAAATGGGCAAACAAAAATAGTTTTGCCAAAACAGGACAATCTTTGCTGTAAAAAACAAGATTTGGTTTACATTAAAGACGGTAAAAATCCCGATTTTACAGGAGTTCGGATACAATGTAAAAATCCTGATTGCAAAACAAAAGGAAAACAGGTTACATTAGGTGGTTTGATGGGGCTAAGGGTTCCTGATTTTAATGCTAACGGAGAAATTAGTATCATCAAAGATAGAGATGGTTTTCCAGTGTTAGATGCAAAAGGAAATGAGCAAAAAATAATGTTTAAAGCCGTTATTAGAACAAGCAACAGCATTTATTATCCATTAATCACAAATAGCTTGTATTTACCAACTATTGAAATTAAAAAGGAAGTAAAAGATAAAATAAAAACGCTTTATGAAGATGCCGAATTTTCGTCAGAACAAATACAAAAGAAAATAAATAATGAACAACTGAAACTTACTATTAGTCAAATAGAAGAAGTTATGTTTCCTGAAAATCAAGATTTTATTAAGGAGATTGACTATCGTTTTAGAGAATATCAATATTTAACAGCTAATGTAAATTCAGACGATAAAAATCTTGTTTTTGAAAAAGAAGAATCAAAAGAACTAAAAAAGTTTGGTATTAATAAACTTTTAAAAATAAATCGTCTAAAACTAACATCTGTACAAACTGGGTATAGTCGCCAAGAGCCTATTGATAAAGATTTATTCGCTAATAATACTATGGATGACTTTATCCCAGTAAGCAAACACGCAGTTAAAGCAAAATATACAACTTCAAAAGGAAAAAGCACAAGATTTATACCTGGAATTGAAAGTTTTGGCGAGGGAATTTTTATTGATTTTGATAAAAGTAAAATAGTTGAATGGTATGAAAAACAATCAAAGAACGAAGAATTTAATAAACGAATCGAAACATTAAAAAATAATGCAGAGAAATCTTCATTCAGACTTTCAGAGGAAAAAGAAAAAATGTTATCAAACACAGAATATTTAACATCCTTTTTATTTATTCATACTTTTTCTCATATCTTAATAAAGGAATTAGAATTTTTAACGGGTTATCCCGCAACATCACTTTCAGAAAGACTTTACATAAATGAAAATGAAATGCAAGGTGTATTAATTTATACAATGGCTGGTGCTGAAGGAAGTTTTGGAGGTTTAGTTTCTCAGGCTGAAACAGAAAGATTTACTAAAATTCTATATTCTGCAATAGCAAGAGCAAAAGACTGTGCTTCTGACCCAATATGTTACAATTCGGAGGGACAAGGCATTGGCGGACTTAACCTCGCTTCTTGTTATTCTTGTGGTTTACTTCCCGAGACATCTTGTGAAGAATTTAATAGTTACTTAGACAGGGCAATGTTGATTGATGATAAATTTGGATTTTATAAAGAAACTTGAAAAGCCAACGCTTAAAGCCATACACATTTGCAATTCGCACCAGCCAACGCTACACCAAAAATTGCAAAAGAGTATGTCTTTTCCAACGCTGACAGACAGGAACTAAAACAAAGTACGTGTGGTAACATCGTATATAAAACATTTGGCGGATAGTGCTAATATTAAGGGTGTTACATCTAATAAACTTTGTAGCGGTTTGACAGGAAAGTGCTTCGAAATGCCAAACGTTTCATATACGTAAACGTTGGCAACAAGTGTAAAAAAGACAGACGAGCAGACAGATACTATAGTGATAATAATAACGAAAGAAAGGATTTAGCTTTTTGACAGGACAGTGCAAATTTGATGGAAATTTATTTTGTTTTTTTCTTCCCCCCGCAAAAAAAGAAGAAGGAAACCCCACCCACATTGCAGCACATTTGCAAGCCCCACGAGCCGACGCTCAAAACCAAAGCTTGCAAAAGAGCTGCAA
>JBAZGP010000476.1:0-3128 GCA_041652835.1 Lutibacter sp.
CAACTGCTAGGACTGTCGTCCCCGCACTTGCTCGAGCTGGTGGCGCTGAGCCTCTTGGCAGGGATGATCACGGTGACTATCCTCAACCTCATCTCCTACTACGTGGCAACGGTGGCTTTCAGATACGCCATGGACCCGGACGACCACAGCATACCGTTCACATCGTCCTCGATAGACTTCATCGGGGCAGGTGCGCTGATGGTCTGCATCGTCCTGCTGGGAATCGCATGAGCGATTTAGGATCGGGGCAATTATTTTTATAACCTGATCTTGACAGTTGATTCATTGAAATTTCACGGGTCCGTGACGATCGCCAATATTGTTATGGTGTACCAAAGGAAATCACCCGACTAATTGTTACATCCGATGGACCGCCATTCATGGTATATTGAAAAGTCCATTCACCATAAATTTCTCCCGACCATGCACCGGGTTGAAGTGTAACATATTGCCCACTTGACGTATCCGTGATGCCGTTTGATATTTCTTCTTCAGACAATGAAAAGGAAAATATTGTCACGGTGATTCCAGATGGACTAATAATATTGATATTACAATTACAGACTGATGAATAATTTGCTTCAATTACGATACCATCCCAACTTGAATTTACTTGAATGAAAACCTTACCTACTCCTTCTGCGATAATAGTATTTGATATTATTTCGTATTTGGCATCGTCCAATGGTGGACCATAATACTTATTGAACTCGTTTGAGGACTCGCCATGCCACGTTGAAATTGCTAAGATAACCCCTAATCCAATGCTGATTACGATAATAAATATCAATATTCCAATCGTAATATTATTATAATATTTCTTTTTTTTATTGTTGGTCATCGTTTTTTCTCCTTTTCGGGATACTTTTTTGGATGGCGTAAATACTCACCACGGAATACATGAACATTGAAATTATAATATAGCCATAATACCAGTCTATGCTCAATATTTGAAAATATTTTTCTATAAAAATTCCACTATTGTAATCAATTGAGAGGTTTAATATTGAAATAATTCCTTCCTGTAAAAACATAGGATTTAGAACGATTATTATTTTATATTGAATTGGAAAATAATTTGGATCCATATTAGAATCTGGAGTTATTAAACCACTGTGTGCAACATCCTTCACGCCATTCGACATCAATAATGTTGTAGATGCGAATAACATCAATATTACACCGACTGTAATAATTAATGCAAAATTTTTTTTCTTCGAAATAAATCCGATCAACAAACACAACTGTGATAGTATTATCAACGCAAACATCGGATAAATGCACGATTCGATTAAATTTATGAATGGGAGATATTTACCACTGACGAAATAAAAAACAATCTGAAATATAATAATTGAAATAATATTTAGTAATATTATAATTATCGAAAGAACCGATAATTTACTAAAATAGATAAAATAACTTTTTGGTTGATATGTACATATGTATTGGAACATACCATCATCCTTTTCTTGAGAAACTAATAATGAGGCGATTACAGCCATCATGATAGGCCAAAAAAATAATGTGGAATCCCAATAGTTATAAATTGTCTGGTTGAATAATGTTGTTAATTCGTTGTTGGACAAGGGGATATTTTCACTGTTATAGGTTTGCGAAAAATCGATTGAGGAACTGTATGCACTAATAAATCCAAATGCAAGCATTATAGCAAACAGTAAAAGCAAGTAAGAACCCGAACTAAGTACTCGAAAATCTTTTTTCATATGAACTGTCAATTCTCTGATTTGAAATTTTTTATTTAATAATTTAAATTGCATTTTTCCCCTCATCCATAATAATCTCTGAATACAGTGTTGAAAGGTCATTATTCAAAATTTTTACTTCTTCAATTTCAATGCCTCCTTCAACCAATTTTTTAATGATTTTTGGAATATTGCTCCTGTTTAATACAATGGTTGTATCTAATTCGTTATCAGACCTTACTTCGATTATATCATCAAGAGAATCCATTTTTAGATTCTTCTTAGTAGAGAATATCATTTCAACTACGGCATTTTGATAAACAAATGATTTTAAAAGCACCTTCTTTACTATTTTTCCGGATTTCATAAATGCTACAGAATCACATATTGCTTCAACATCTGCAAGATCATGAGACGAGAGAAGAAGTGTTTTCCCAGACTCCTTTAATTTTACTATTGCTCGTCTTAATTCTAAAGCCATGGACGGATCCAATCCTGAAAAAGGTTCGTCCAAAATCAATATCGAAGGATTGTTGATCAGAGCACGAGCTATAGCAGTCCTTTGCCTCATACCTTTTGAAAAAGTACTGATTAAATCTTCTTTTCTTGTGTCTAAATCAAATTCTTCCAATAGGTTATTACATATGAATTTTGCATTGTCAACATCGCACAGGTCAGCGAAATAAAACAGATTTTCATAAGCTGACAAATCCTCGAAAAATATTGATTTTTCTGGTACATACCCAATGGAAGAATTTAACCCAAAATTGATATCTATTTCGCCCGAATCATTACGTTCGATTCCGATTATTGTTTTTATTAAAGTACTTTTCCCCGCGCCATTTGGCCCGACCAAACCGCAGGCTTCCCCTTTTATTACTTCGATAGTCGCACCATTCAGAGCTTGAACTTCACATTTTCCAATTTTTTTCTTGAATTTTTTATGCACATCCTGTGCCAGAAGAATGACCTTTGAACCATTAGATACATTCATTCATATCACTTGCTTGCTCGATATAGAATAACATACTCCGTTGGTTTGTATCAATCCAAAAATGAAGACGGTTTCATCGTTTTTAATGGATAGATTGGACACCCGCTTTTCCATTGTTGCATCAGATGATGAAAATGTATTATTATATTCATAATGACAAATCTGAAGTATCGAGTTGTTGTCTTGTTGTATATATATACCAATATTAAATAACATTTTTTGATTTATCAGTTCAATACTACTTTCAACATGGATTTTAATATTCATTGTTTCATTGGACGGCTCATAGGTAAAATTAATATTTGGAGTTACACCGCTCAAATGAAAAATCGAGTTATTACTTACTTGAAATTTTAGTAAATTATCATTACTGTATGAATTTAGATCACTCCGATATATTATATAATATCCAGCTGGGGCTCGAGTAT
>JBAZGP010000477.1:0-933 GCA_041652835.1 Lutibacter sp.
AGGTTTCAAATCCAATATCCGTAATAATTATTTCATATTCCAAGCTGTCATTGGCAATTCTAACAGTTTCCTTGGCTAAGTCAGTTTCTTTTGTGGAAGTTTTTTTGGGTGATGAACATCCAACAATAAACAAACCGACGACCAAATAATAAATTATAGTTTTCATAATACACTGGATTTATGTACTTTAAAAATACAAAAATAATTCCAATATTTACATTAAAGTTTTTAATTTAGCGTTTCTTTAAATTGAACCCAAATGGACAAAACACGTTGTGGCTGGTGCAAAAACGATCCGCTTTATATGGAATATCACGATACGGAATGGGGCATTCCCGTTTATGATGATGCCAAATTATTTGAGTTTTTAATACTTGAAACTTTTCAAGCGGGCTTAAGCTGGATTACCATTCTTCGGAAAAGAGAAAATTTCAGAATTGCTTTCGACGATTTTAATTATAAAAAAATTGCAAATTATACAGAAGTTAAATATGAAGAATTGATGCTGAACGCAGGCATTATCAGAAATAAATTGAAAATTAAAGCCACCATTACAAATGCTGTTTTATTTATGAAAGTTCAAAAAGAATTTGGCTCGTTTTCAAATTATATTTGGAGTTTTACCAAAGGAAATCCCATTAAAAATAAGCGAAAGACTTTAGGTGAAGTTCCTGCAACTACTGAATTGTCTGACCTTATTTCAAAAGATTTAAAAAAACGCGGATTTAAATTTGTAGGTTCAACAGTGATTTATGCCCACATGCAAGCAACAGGAATGATCAATGACCACATTGTTGATTGTTTTAGATATAATGAAGTATCTTAGTTTTTAGTACTAAGTTTTTAATTATTTGTTTCAGCATCTTCCTATAAAAAAACGTTCTTATTTTAAAACCAGAAACCAGAAACTTGAAACTTTCAAACTTTCAACTT
>JBAZGP010000477.1:943-3124 GCA_041652835.1 Lutibacter sp.
TTTCCTAATTAATCGGAATATAAATTTCCGTTACCCAATTGGCTGGGTTTGCAGTTTCTTTTGGTCCAATATCATAAATTTCAAAAGGTTCGGCGCCAGGAATTTCTGTAAAACCTTGGGCAGTCAATCCATTATAAGCAGTTTCCCAAGCTTCATCGGAAAATTTATAATTACCTTTAAAAACAGTTTTAAATGTTTTTTGAGGTTTTAAATAACCTGTTAAAACGTCATCTGTAGTAATTACTCTTTCTTTTACTGGAATACAGGCAGAAAACATAGCTGTATTATTCACCTCATCCCATTTATGATTTAGCGTAAAAGGTTTTCCAGAAGCTTCAATATTATTATCTGCCATAAATTTTATAATCACAGGAAACATTTCACCCATTTTTTTCTCAATATCTTCAATTTTACAAGAAGTAGTTTGGTATAAATAATAGCCGCCGCCATAATCAACTACTCCTTTTGTTTCAAAAGAATGTTTTTCAAGTTCTTTTAAAATATATTGTTCCAGCAATTCCAGACCTCTTTCAAGTGTTGGAACCATGTTTTTTTCTATTCCTCCTTTAAACAGCCAATAAAATTTTTCAGAAAATGAATTTTTTCCTCGCATTCCCCAAGTAACTTCTGTTCCGAGATCAATTTCTGTAAAATTCCAATAAATTTCAGCAAAATGACCTTTACCTAAATCAATTTGCTGTATAATTTCTTTATTTGGAATAATGGAAATCGTTTTTATAAATCCATTGCCATTTTTTCCTTTCCAATTGTAGGTTGCTCCAACACCTAAAGTTGTATCTTTAAATGAAGTTACCATAGTCGGATCTTTTTCAAGCCACGGACTCCAATTTTCCCAATTTTTAAAATTATTAACCTTGTCAAAAATGACTTCCGCAGGAGAATTTATAATTCTTGAACGGTGGAAGTCGTACTTACTATTGAGAAGTGCGCCGTAAATGGATATTCCAATTACTGCGGCCAAAAGTAAAAAAACAAAGTATTTTAAATATTTCAAAAGATGAAGTTTATAATTAGTTGACACTAAATTAATGAATTATTCTGTAAATTTGGTTTTTAAATTCTAAAATTATAAATCAGATGAAAATTAAATATTTTTTACCGGTGCTGTTAACAACATCAATTTTGTTTTCTTGCACCGCTCAAAAAAAGGATGAGGTTGCAAAAAGTGAAGCTCCAACTGCATTTCAATATGAAGCAGAGCAATTTGCCGATGTTAAAATTTTACGTTATCAAATTCCTGGTTTTGAAAATTTAACCTTGAATCAAAAAAAATTAGTGTATTATTTATCACAAGCTGGAATGGAAGGCCGTGATATGATGTATGATCAAAACTATCGTCATAACTTAAAAATTAGACGTGCTTTAGAAAACATCTACCAAAATTATGCAGGTGATAAAACTTCTGAAGATTGGAAAAATTTTGAAACTTATTTAAAAAGAATTTGGTTTTCTAACGGTATCCACCATCATTATTCCAATGATAAATTTAAACCTGGATTTTCTGCAGCCTATTTTGACACTTTATTAAAAGAAACCAATACAAATCTTACAGGTGAAGCTTACGACGTTATTTTTAACGATAAAGACGCCAAAAAAGTAAATTTGGATGAAAGCAAAGGATTGCTGGAAGGTTCTGCCACAAATTTTTATTCCCCGAATGTTACGGCAAAAGATGTGGATAAATTTTATGCCGCAAAAATTGATAAAAATAACAAAACACCAGTTGAATATGGATTGAATTCGAAATTGATAAAAAATCCTGACGGAACTTTAGAAGAAAAAGTGTGGAAAGTTGGCGGAATGTACAGCCCTTCTATTGAAAAAATTGTAGGTTGGTTAGAAAAAGCGGTTGGTGTTGCTGAAAATCCAAAACAGGCAGAAGCCTTAAAATTATTGATTGAATATTACAAAACAGGCGATTTAAAAACTTGGGATGATTATAATATCGCTTGGGCTACCAGTACTGAAGGTGACATTGACTATATCAACGGATTTATTGAAGTTTATAACGACCCAAAAGCATTTAGAGGTTCTTTTGAATCTATTGTTCAGCTGAAAGATTTTGATATGTCTAAAAAAATGGCAATTTTGGCTGAAAATGCTCAGTGGTTTGAAGACAATTCAACTTTACAGGATTCACATAAAAAGAAAAATGTGGTG
>JBAZGP010000478.1:0-3114 GCA_041652835.1 Lutibacter sp.
TTTTCAACTGTTGATATACAGCCGTTAGCGGTAATTATAAATCCGTACTTCGATTTGATATTTCGTGTTGTAATTGAAAATATACAGTAGTTAAAAAGTCCATTTCTTCGGCTCTTTTAATCATTTTTTCTTGTATAATTTCCCTAAATTTCTCATAGTTTTCAGGTTTAATTTCATTGTGCCAACTATGTTTCCATGAATCCATGTCAATAGCTTCACTTATTACTGCCTGTAACTGTGTTGGTCTTGAAAATGCGCTATAACCAACATATTTACATTGTAAATTTTGGATTTCCACAAATTCTGACTTTCCGAAAGTATTTGGAATCTCAACTGTTTTTACCTTATTCTCAATATTTGTGCTTCTAAATGAGCAACCTAATTGATTTAATTTGTCTACAAATTCTAAGTGTTCCATAAATAACTACCGCTAACACATTATAAAAAACAGTGGGGTGTTAGTGGTCTTTTTAGCCCATCTGCTTCTATTAAACATTATTTCAATTTGATAGGTAGGCGTTTCAAAATCCCCACCGATTTTTTATAATCAACGTTAGCAACAAGCGTTAGAAAACGCCTCTGCAAACATTTCAGCATGTTCAATATTCCAAAACAAACCTCTGCGAATTACATCTTTTGGTTCTGATGGGATTTCGATTACAACATATCCATCTTTACCAACCGATTTTGATTCATAATCTTCAACTTTACAAATCATTAAACAATGGTTATGTCTTCCAATTATTCGTTCTTGCAATCTCGCATCGTTATATTTATAATCAAATGCTGGGTTGTCTTGTTTTGGGATTTCGTGCCATTGCTTATCTTCCCATTTTAAAATTTCTATTGCCATTTTTTAAAGTATAAAACGCCAGTTGCTAACAAAGTATAACCAAAAGCGGGGCGTTGTTCCGTAATTGGTCATTTGTGACACTAAGTAAATTTATACCGTTGGACAGGAACGTGGCACTAAATCCCAGCCTTCGGTTATAATAGACCGTTGTACGCAAGCGGGTGAAGTGCTTCAAATAAAGGTTTGTGAGCAAATTTTTAATATTTTTTGCCCATGCGCCTTTGCTTTTTCAAAGCAATTAGGAAAAAGAAACCTTCTTAATTTCATTCACCAATGCTTTTTTATCTTGCTCCATAAGTTTCATAATATCAAAAACCTTTTCTGAGAATCCAGCCAAGCAAAATACATTCGTTTCAGGAAATTGCATCGAACCATAAGAATTAAGGTCAAATGAATAAACGAATGGGTTTGCACCTGTTATTTTTTTGTATTGGTTAAATTCATTTACAGGTGTATAACCACCAATCCAACCCTGCATATCTGAAAGTATAATTACACGGTCGTATTTCTTATTCGCTACGTTAAAAATAGCTCTGAAATTAGTTCCTCCCGAAGCAAACCGCAATGAATTTGCAATAGTAATAGTCGAATCCATTGGGTTTACATTTGCATATTGTGCATTATCAGCAAAAACCATAAAGTCGGCATTATTTGATTTGATAAGCACAGCCGAAAATAAAGAACCTATTACAGCAGGTTTTCCAGACATTGAACCCGAAACATCTAAAACAACTAATGTTTCACCGTCAAATTTAGGTACGTTGTTTACTGCAATATCAACAGCCTTATTAAGTGCCATTAATACAGTCCTTACAATTTTGCCGTCATTCAACTTTGCAATTTCTTCAAAAGCGGTAATAAATCTGAAAGGTAACACCAGCGATTTTTTAATTATAGCTTCATTAGTAAGCACTTCAATTGTTTCGTTAATAACTTCGGGAGCTTGCTCAATTATGTTTCTCAAATTACGTAGCAAAGCGAAATAACCAAGTTTGTTTTCACGAATCAATTTAATCCAAACATCCTTTTTAAACTCAGCTTTTTCTTCTTCGTTTGTTGAAACTTGCCCAGCCTTTGAAAGCTCGGTTTCCCAAGTGTCAAAAGATTTTAATTCACCTTTTACAAGTGCGTTTATAGCATCAGCATTTTTCTCAATTGGTATGGGGTGTACAAGGTTTACAATATCAATAAGTTTAAACCCTTTCCCTTCGCCCCTGTATTTAGCCAATTGGTATCGGTCGAACTTATTAAAAGCCTTTGCAAATCCTTTCTTAATAGAATTAGGCAATTTACCATTTTTTGAAGTATGATAAGAAACAATTTCCATCATATCATCAGGTCTGTAAATAATGGAATTGTAAAAATCTTTTGCCCACTTTTCGCCCGAAATATACTTTGCAAGTTCAGAGGCAACTACGTGAGTAATGGAACGCATCCCAAATTGTTTTCGTGCATACACAGCAGCTTGCGCTACAAATTGTTTGTCGCAAATCTTTACTAATTCTTTTAATCGGTCAAATGTATCGTTTGCCGATTTATAAAATTGGTCGTTTGCAAATGAGGTCAAAAGAATTGACACTAATTCTAATTCAGGTGTTTGCGAGTATGCTTGTCCACCTGCTAAATTTACGGTTTTAGTTCCTTCCGAAGTTTGATTAAATCTTGACATAATATTAAGTTTTAAAATTAGATGCAATAAAAAAGGGTTACACAGCTTTTACACTATGCAACCCTTACAAAATAAGATGGTGGAGTAAATTAACGTGAGAAATTTTAGCGCTCTAACCAGCTGAGCTAACAACCCGAAGGCTGTGAAGGACTTGAACCTCCGACCTCTCGATTAGAATTCGAAGTAACCCACATTTCGCTACCACCAAGAATTTTGCAAGGGAAAAATGAACAATGTGTATTTTCATGCAAAGAAGTAACATTATTCTCGCCACTCGCAATATTTTAAAAAAGCAAAGTAAATTTAAGTAGGTGTTTTTCATCGCAAGAAGTAACCAACTTATCGCTATTGCTTTTTATTTTTCTCAAAGAACTTAATTATAATGAACCGCACAAAAGAAGAAATCGTTGTAAACCCGTGAGCTTTCATATCTCTTTTTAATCTATCGTACCATTCTTGCTCTATAAATAAATGAAATCTTCTCATTATAAATACGTGTGTCATTAATAGTACAAATATACACACTTATTTTTGATTTGCAACTATTTTAAAGAAAAAAAGAAAAGCCACCCAAAAAAATATTAAAAATTTG
>JBAZGP010000479.1:0-3114 GCA_041652835.1 Lutibacter sp.
TGAATTTTGCTACTAAATACTCAACCATTTTAGTATTACAATTAGGGCAAAAATATTCTTCTGGAATTTTGTTCCCCATTTATTAGTCCTTTAAAAATTTACAGTCTTTAAATTCTATATGTAGAGTGCATGATAATTTATCAAATATTGATGGTGGTACTTCGAGTTCTGTATAAACCATTTCTTCAAGCCCATTTAGACAAAGTTCCTGAATTTTATCATCGTCACTTGAAAACATTAGGTCGTAATCATCAGTATGACCGTTATCGTCATAGTTAGAACCTTGCCAATAAAGTGTACCTTTAATTTCCATTTTTATTGCGCCTCATTATCTATCTGCGAAATTAACCAGCCTTTTAAACTTATCTTATGTTCGTTATCTAATTTTTTACTGATTAATCGTTTCATTGATTCCAAACTTTTATCTTGTATTTCTTCATTCTTTAGATAGTCATACTTATTTTTGTCGTAAAGATTAGGGTTTATTTTTACTTCAAACTGTTTCATTTTGTGCATCATGTTGTTTATTTTTGTTAAAAGCTTTTTCTGGTAATACTATCTCTACAGTCGGCTCATCAACCCATCCATCATGTCTAGTACAAGTTTTGCAGCAAGTTTTAGCCAATGGTATACAAGCTATAAACAGCTTATCTTGTCGGATATTTTTATAGAAGTATGGGCAATCTTTACGTTTCATTTTGAGTCCTCATTCTAGCATTTAGTACAATCAGTTTTATTTGATGTTGGTAAGCAAGTGTAGCCCGATGAACTTCAGCCCAATCTTCAGCATTAAGCGGTTCATCCACTAATTTTTTATGGCCTAAACAAATATTACCGATACCTAATTTGTTGGCAATTTGTCGTTTAGATTCTGACATTTTAATCTTCCATTTCTTCTTGGATTTGTTCTACTGTTTTATCATCATCTGCATTAAATGGGATTGCATCACGCCATATTGGGTCTATAAAATCATCCTTACCAACTTCTTCGGCGTCTGTAGAACAAAATTCAGTTTCAGGTTCTATCCTTTCGGCTTCGCCTTCGCTCAAAGCCATAACATAATAAGTCTTTGTGACTTCATAAAGTTTCTTCATATCTGTCTCCAACTTTCACATTTAGTATAATCACTGCAAGCCCAACTAGTTTTGCGAAGTTTTAATTTTCGGGAAAGTTTTTTACAGTTATTTTTATATTCAACGCAATGCATACACGAATGGAATGTTCGGTCTATGCGATCTTGATGTCTCTGTTCATATTCAGTATTTCTAATAGCGATAAATTCATCAATCGTATAGCCTATCATTTCTGATTCCCCAAATCTTTCAAAATATTTTTTACTTGCCTATATCCAAATACGGTTAAAAGAGTAAGAGCTATTGGATTAAAACTAAGAAAAAGCAATTCAAATTTAGTCGGTATATAGCCAGTGATTTTTGAATAATAAGCACACAATCCGATTGCTACTAATTCGGCACAGATAAAAATAACAACTAATAATTTAGTCATGTTGGTAATCCTCCAAAAACTTGTTTAGATTTTTCCATCGTTTTAAATCATCGTAAAATAACCATTTGCTATCATAGTCTTTAAGTAAAGTATCTTTTATGGATTTAATAGCTTCTTTAACGGTAGACTTTTTACTGGCATTAAATAAGGCTTCGATTAAACATTCATCGCAAATGGTTTGATCAGTATCTAAATGGTAGACGTTACAAACTCTACAAGTCCCACCATATCCATCATCTAATCCCATACTAATTAACTCCTGTCGTCTATCATTTAAATCCTCATTAAAACTAAAATAATTACTACGCAATAACCAATAAGCAATAAGACTTTCACTATTTCACATATCATTATTTTGATATCTATGCTCATTTTTTCACTTCGTTATATGCTCTATCCATTCTGAATTGTTTCTGTTGTTTTATACAACTAGCTAGTAATTCATGGATAGAATCACCTTTAATCATCACATTACCATTCGGTCTTATTTCACTCTCTTTTAATACTGAGTAATTAAGAGCGTCAATAAAAGACTGCAATATTTCAATAGCCATATCAGGATTGATTACTATATCTTCAGGAAAAACTAATTTACTCATTTTTATATTCCCAATCTAAACAAATACTTAGTAATTTCCATACCAAACAAGAGTGGTCTGGACAATGACCAATTTCAGACGAATCCTTGCATATATCATTACAGAATATGGTAAATAGTTCGTCTCTGACTTGTTCAGATTTTACTTTCATCCTTAGTTTTCTCCCTTTGTAATCTATCTATTTCGGCAGCAATTAAAGCACCTGCCTTTACAAGTTGTCGAATTGGGTCATCAGGTGTAGGTTTCCACCATTTTTCATCCCAAGGCCATAAAAGAAAAATCAGATTATCAATATCTTCTTTAATTGATGGATATTTATGTTGTTTAAATTCTAAATTAAGAAGATAACAAGCTCCGGCTGTTGACATAGTAAATGATGAATGTGCATCATCATGTTCAGGTGTCCAACCTTCTTTTTCTATTTGCCTCTTTCTTTCTTCAGCTATAAGTTCAATCCCACTAGGTTTTAACATTATGTATTTTACACCAGGAAATTGACCCATTTGGAGATCACACCCACATTCACACCATTTATTATGCTCATGTTGTTCTCTATCAGTACAGCCTTCATCGGTACATTCTTTGGCTTTTTCACAGATGTATTTTTCCATTTTTAACCCTCTTTTTATTTTTCGCCAATTTCCATTACGGGATTTGATTTGTATTTTTTAATTGCATTAGTCAACCTTGCTTTAGCAATACTAGATTCTTTTGCTGATTTTATATATACTTCGTGATAAGGTTGTACAGTATTACATCCTTCACACCATTCGTTCTTACCTAAATGTTCATCCATCCAGCATGGTTGTGGCCTAAAATTTTCAGGCTCACCATTTACATAGTCACAAGTTTCGTTAGTGCATGGGTTTTTACTACGGGCAATTCTACGGTTTGATTGTGCATCTTTTCTTTTTAAATCAGCATTATAGGCACAAACAGCAAAATATCCAATACGAAATAAACGTTTCATTCTAAGCCTTGATAATTTTTGCATTTTATTCCTCTCTA
>JBAZGP010000480.1:0-3100 GCA_041652835.1 Lutibacter sp.
CCGCCAAGATCGACGTGCCATACATGACTCTTTCCGGATATCTGAACGGATTCGTACCCATGCCCGACCACATCCGGCAGGAGATCGAGGAAATTTTGAGGGAGGTGGAATGATGGATATAATTTCTGAAATTCAATTAAAATCAGAGAAGGAGTACTCTAAAAAACTTAGCAAAGTAAAAAAGATCGGGATGTCATAGCATTTGGTAGTAAGTTGTATTTTGAATAATTATTTGGTTTTAAAAATTAGTTTAATTTATTTTTATGTTGAGAGCTTCGTGTCTTCCGTTGCACATCACTATGAAACGAAAAAAAACTACTGCACTGCCTGAAAAAAATACCAATTGTTGGGACTTTTTAATCCATGTTTGTGATAAAGTCTACAATTTGTTGAAATTCGGGCATGTATTTGGTGCAATGATTTTAGTATTGTTGATATGTATATTGATAGTAATAATAAGATACCCACACGAACAACTTCCCATTTTAACTAATGGGATATTATCATTTTTAGGAAAAGAAAAATACTATTTTATCCCACTTTCGAGTTTATTGGCCATATCATTATCAGGAAATTATTATCAATTTAAAACATACTCGAAAGAAATTAAAAGAATTTGTAAGTGTAGAAAAGAATTGATTCATGGGCTTGAGAATGGTAAACTTACCGTTGTTGAAAATCATCATTCTTCTGTTTTAAAGGAGAAAAATAATGCTTCTAATTAATTTAATTATCACATTTGTTGTGACATGTATAGGTTCGGTTGTTATTTACAAGTTTATTATAAATACAAAAATATTGTCTAAAAAATATAAACTTTATTCACTAAGGGATGATTTGACAATTGGAGTTATGGGCAAACTAATTGATCCATACAGTGAAGAATATTTGTTCTTGATTAATAATATAAATATTGCTATTAATATTTATGATATGGATTTTAGTATTTCAAGAGCAATGAAATATATAGTAGCACAACAACTCGGCACTGTTGAGTTTGCAAAAATTCAAAGAATATTAAACAAGATACATTCTAATGAAGTAAACCCGGTATTAAAAAAGGTGTTTGAGGGTTATTATTGTGCGATCAGAGATATTGTTAATAAAGATATGAAGTTGGCTTTCTATGTGTTTTCTATTTTAGGGTTTAGCATAAAATTTTTCGAAAAAAGCAAAGAAGAAATAATTCAGTATAAAAAAGATGTTTTGGACAGTGTTTTGCCCATTGCAGCTTAATCTATTCGTTTTCAAATTCAATTTCTGTTTGTTCGCCATGCTTTGGAAAAGCTCGTGCTAAATGGTCTTTAAACTTTCTCCAATTAGGAGATATTTTCATTAGGGTATTAGTTCCTGTTATTATTTCTTGTAGTTTAGGGTGCCCAATATTTGGAGTTAAAAATTGATGATGTTTGCGCTTTCTTCTTCCAGTGTCTTCACTGGGAGGGTTTAATCTTTTCAATTCTTCTAAAACACCCTTTGGCAATCTATCGTAAATAATATCATTGGTTAGCCTTCCAATATATTGAGGTCGATCTGAATTATTTTTCCATTCTATTCCTCTCACTCTAAATAAATTTTCATACCATTCATCTGGAAACCTTTTTTGCCATTTCATTAATTCTTTGGTGATATATGCTTCTAATATTTTTTCAAGAGCATGTTTATCTCTAACCTCTTGGTAACCTGTAGCCTCGTCTATTAGCGCTGCTATTCCAACCTTGGAAAGACTTTGCATTAATATTTCTGCTACTACAGCCAAAGGTTCTTGTTGTATTTTTAATGCACCAGCTCGTCTTGCATCGAGATAAACAGAACAAATCATTGGAAACACATCCGCCTTGAATCCCTTTATCCTTTTATTGCCCTTTTTGGATATATATTCAATACCTTTGAGCTCACAATCTAATTCACTATTAATGAATGGTTTAAGATTGTTTGCATCAATAAATGATGGCATATTGGGCACCCTGCTTTCATTTAGGGCACGGCCTCTTTTTGTTCTACCGAAAGCCTTAAAAATTGCATTTCTTGAAATAACACGAGTACCGTCTTCTAATACGGCACAAGCCAAGTCTTTTTCCCCAATTTTAAGGGTAGCCTCGTACTCTGCTTTTAAAATTTTTTCCATATTAAGCCCTCACTGCTCTAAAAATTGTTAAACCAAAAAGAACATCATTTATTTCTTTACGCCCATTAAAACGATACGAAAATTCACCTATGTATAAAGGTAGATATTTTTCACTTACTTTGTGGTATTGGCCCATAATTCCTCTTTTAAGCAGCGACCAAAACGACTCAATAGTGTTCGTGTTTATTACTTCAGTCCCATAGTTTTTACTATGGTCTACTGATAAATGAGGAAGAATTTTTGACATTCTGCTATACCCTTTAAATTCATCGGTAATAAGTATTGCGTTTTTAGTATCTACGTTTTTTCTTACCAGTTGTGATAATTTTTTTGCTGTAATTCTTTTAGATATTTGTGCCCTTACGCTTCCGTCCCTTTCAACCATTCCAACAACCGGAATCTTTTTTGTGCCTCTTCCCCTTTTGTTGTCTTTGTCGTCAAATTTACGAGGTTTTCCACCTACATAGGTTTCATCCATCTCCACTATACCCTGCAAAAGAGTGGCATCGTTATACATGGCCTTTCTAATTCTCATTCCCATATACCATGCCGTATCTTTAGTTACTTGAAGATCGCGGCCAAGCTGACGAGCCGCTATACCTTTTTTTGCATTAAGAATAATTGAAATAGCAAGAAACCATTTTTGAAGATCAAGTTTTGTGTTATGAAAAATGGTTCCAACCGTTACACTGTATGAAGTATTACAATTGTTACAATGGTATCGGTGGCTATTTTTTACAGGGGTTTGATTTTTAGATTTGCAATATGGGCAGGTGGGGTTGTTATTCCATCTAACCTTTTCGAGATGTTCAATGCAGCTATCTTGAGAGGGAAAGATCTTGTAGACTGAAACTATGTTCATTTTTAATCCTTTGGCTTGGTCACTACCTTTATCCAATACTTAATATACAGCCAAAAAATCAAAAAGTCAAATTATTTTACTACCAAATGCTATGACATCCCGTTTTATTT
>JBAZGP010000481.1:0-1326 GCA_041652835.1 Lutibacter sp.
CAACCCACATTGCAGCACATTTGCAAGCCCGCACGAGCCTAAGCTAAAACCAAAGGCTAGCAAAAGAGCTGCAATCATGCAAACGCACCATGTTGTTAAGTTTGAAATATAAATTGAAATCAATAAAAATGGTAAAATGAACGATGTTTCGTTAAAGAATCAAATCATCCATTGGCTGAAAAATCAACCATATTGGTTTCAGTATGCAGGTAATCAACTTTTAGAAGGTGTTGAAATTAATAATGCTTTATTGAATGTTACCTACACTTTTTTTAAGGAAGATAATGGATTAAAAGTAATTGAAGGAGAAAGAACACCTGTAACATACAATGAAATTGAAATTGCAAGTGCGGCAAATGAAAGTAATGTAAAACTTCTTTCAATAAATAATATCGAAAATGTAAATGCTTTAGTCCCAGAACAATCTATTTTAATAGATAAAAATCTCACAATTGTTTATGGTAATAATGGGACAGGTAAATCAGGTTATATAAGGTTGCTGAATAATGCGTTTAACTCAAGAGGTGATAAGAATATTTTGAGCAATGTATTTACTAATATTGTACACGGCGAACCTAAGTGCAACTTTATTTTTCGATCTTCTGGAGAGCCTTTTGAAAAAAAATATCCAACAGATAAGAACTGTTTTGAGTTTTCGCAATACGCTGTTTTTGATGCCCAAAGTGTAAAAGTGCATATCGACAATGACAATCAACTTAATTTTACTCCAAATGGTTTTGATTTCTTTGAAAAGATTCTCCGACTTTTCGATGAACTTAAAGCACTTCTCAATTTGGAGATTACACAAGCAAAACTTCCTAATAATTTTTTAATGCATTTTCAGAATGAGAATGTTATTAAAAATTATATTATTTCTTTAGGTGCACAATCAAATAAAGTCGAACTAAATAAACTTGCGGATTTTAATGAATCGGATGAAGCACAATTAAATGAAATTAAAATTAAAATTGCAGCTTTAAAAGCACTGAACATTCAGGAACAAATTTCTGGACTCGAAAAGTTACAAAGAGAACTTTCTAGTTTTATACAAGGTCAACAGTTCGTTTTAAACATTCTAACGCAGGAGAAAATTGATTATTACCTTGGGTTAATTGATTCTTTTTATAGTTTACAGGCAATTTCAAACGCTGAAGGTGTTAAAAGTTTAGAGCAGTATTCTATTGAATTAATTGGATCTCAGCAATGGCGTGATTTTATATTAGCTGCAAAAAACTATGCTACTGCAATTGAGCAAAATAGAAATGGAATTCAATATCCTTCAGATTCTGACCAATGTGTTTTTTGTTTACAACCTTTAAATAGGAA